>JAGMDK010000454.1 GCA_023128695.1 Phycisphaerae bacterium | reverse complement strand
GTTCCCACGTTCCCACGTTCCCACGGCCGGTACGGGGCCCGGCCGCTACATTTCCTCTGTGTGGCACCGGCTTCCAGCCGGTGGACGGCCGTTACACTGCTGGGATATCCCGCCGCGAGAAGCGCCACAGCCCGAGTGTCCACGCGACGGCCGCGATCGCGAGCAAGGTCAGGATATTGCCCACCGGCAATTCCGCGCTCCGCACCACGGGCAGCAGGCGGTAATAGTGCAGAAATCCTAGAAAGCTGATCGGCTTGAGCGCATCCCAGAACTGTACCGTCAGGTTCACCAGGTCCGACGCAAATAACACCGACAACACGACCGCGACCGCGATCCCCCGCCGAGATACCAGGCTCGACACGAACATCGTGACGCCGCCGATGCTGAGATTCAGGGCCAGGAAGTTGGCCGCCACCGGCCACAGGCGTGAGAAATCCAGGGGCTCAGGCAGTGGGAAGGCCCGCTCGCCGAGCCACAGCCCCACCAGCGGCGAGGCACTGGCCAGGATCGCCGCCAGCACCCAGGCTACTGACGTGCTGGTATAAACCGCCCGCCGCGAGACCGGCAGCGTCAGCAGCAGATCAGCCGTTCCGCGGCCGATCTCACCCGCCACCACGCCCGTCCCGATCGTCAGCAGCAGTGTCCACGAGAGGGCATACAGCAGTGGGTGCCCCAGTCCGAACGTCGCCAGGGTGGTCGGGGTCATGTCACCCACCAGGTCCGCGCCGAGCGCCAAGCGAATTAGTGTTTTCATGAACGGCCGTTCCAGCCAGGATCGCAGCATCTCCAGATCATGAGCGGCCTCGACGAGAACACGCACAATCATGAGTTCCAGGAGCACGATGGAAAGTGTCAGGATGACCGTCAGCAGCAGGTAATCGCGCAGCGTCTTCAGCAGGACCGCTCGGCTCATTTCACCTCCCCCCCGTCGGCCTTCGTGTAGTACGCCAGGAAGAGGTCGTCCAGGTCCGGCGGCGCGATCGTGACATCCTCGACCGAGCAGCGCGCCAACCAGGCCAGCAGCCGCTCCATCGGCCCGCGCCACACCGCCCGCAAGTGCCGCTCCGCCTCGTGCAACACGTCCAGCCCCTCGGGCAGCGGCCTCGCCGGGGAGGCATTCGCGCGGAAGTGCACCTCGACGTGGCGGACCGCCCGCTCGCGGAGCACATCCATGCGTTCCTGCTCGATCAGCTCCCCGTCGCGCAGGATCGCCACCTCGTCGCACAACGCTTCGACCTCGGCCAGCGTATGGCTCGAAAAGAGCACCGTGCGGCCCTCGGCGGCGATGCCGCGGAGCATTTTATACAGCGTCTCGCGCACCAGCGGGTCGAGCGCCGTGGTCGGCTCGTCCAGGATCAGCAACTGTGGGCGATGCATCAGGGCCGCGATCAACCCCAATTTTTGCTTCATGCCGCGCGAGTAAGCGCGTACGCGTTTGTCCAGATCGAGATCGAGCGTCTCGGTCAGGCGGCGGATCTCGCCCCACGCCTTCGATCCGCGGGCGGCGTCGAGAAAGGCCAGCGTCGCCCGTCCGGTCAGCCCGTCGTAGAAGCGTACGTCGCCCGGCAGATAGCCCACCCGCGCCCGCAGGGCCGGACCGTCACGCCAGACATCGCGTCCCAGCACTTCGGCCCGGCCCTCCGTCGCCCGCAGCAAGCCCAGCAAAATGCGGATCGCGGTGGTCTTGCCCGCCCCGTTCGGCCCCAAAAACCCGAACAGTCTTCCCGCCGACACCCGGAAATCCAACCCGCGCAACGCGACCTGCCGGCCATAGTGCTTCGTGAGGTTGTACGTGGCGACGGCGTCCATCATACTCCTTCGTAACGCCAGATCGGCCCGTCGCTCACGCTCGGGGTACTGATCGACCTCTGCCAGCGTATTGTTGGCCCGTCGCTCACGCTCGGGGTACTGATCGTGGCGACGGCGTCCATCACACGCCTTCGTAACGCAGCATGTGTTCGAGCAGCTCGGGGACCGAGATGGTGGCGATGCTGGTGGCCGAGTCGGACATCGCGTAGGGCATGATCAGCACGTCGTTGTGGATCAGCGCGCCGCAGGAATAGACCACGTTCGGCACATAGCCTTCGCGCTCCCGCTCATTGGGGGCCAGGAGCGGCTCCTTCGTCTGGGCGATCACGCGGGTCGGGTCCTCCAGGTCCAGCAGGCTCGCGCCGATGCAATACTCCCGCATCGGGCCCACGCCGTGCGTGAGCATCAGCCAGCCCGCGTCGGTCTCGAGCGGCGAGCCGCAATTGCCGATCTGGACGAACTCCCAGGGATACTTGGGCGTCTGCAACGGCTGGGCGTCGTTCCAGAAACGAAGGTTGGAAGAGGGCATGATGTAGAGATTCTCGCCGTCAACGCGCGAGATCATCATGTACCACCCGTCGATCCGGCGCGGGAACAGGGCCGCGCCCTTGTTCTGGGCGAACTGGCCGTTGAGCGTGTTGATCTTGAAGCTGTGGAAATCCGGCGTTTCGAGCAGTTGCGGCAGGATATGGAAGCCGTTGTAGGCCGTGTAGGTACCGTAGTACATCACCGAGCCGTCGTCGTCGATGAAGCGGACGAAGCGGGCGTCCTCGATGCCGCGGCTCTCGTTCTCCGTGACCGGGTAGATGACCACCTCGGAAACGTCGCAGTCCTCGGGGAAGGAGAGGTGATAATTCGAGCGGGCCAGCCAGCGGATTTTGTCGCCGGTGGTCTGGACCAGCTCTTGATCGAAGGAGGATTCGCGGCCGGTGGCCTGGATTGTCCGCACGAGTTCGGAGTAGACGAACTCCTCATCCAGCCGATCGAGCACATCGCCGGTGAAGTCGTTGTAGGCTCCCATCTCGATCAGCTTGAGGAAGAAGGTGTGCTTGTGATAGTCGCGGTCTCGGACCTTCTTGGCGGCCTCGACGAAGCGGCTGACGGGATCAAACGTGATCTTGTGGTCGCTTGTGATCAGGCCGGTCCGGAACGCGACCGAGGAGACGTGCCCCTCGCCGGTGGCCCGGAGGCTCAGGATGAAGCGCAGCTCCCCCGCCGGCACGCCACTCTGATCCGGGTGCGGGACGATGGACGGGTTGAACAGGGCCGCGGCCTCGATGGCGTACTCCATGGTGAAGTAAGCCCCGATCAGCAGGCGGCGCGGGCGCGGGGTCCGATCGGGATGGCCTAGATACTCGCCGGCCACCTCCCGGAAGTGGTCTTCGAACACCGTCTCGATGTTCTTGTGGCGAGGAACGAAATTCTTCAAGACCCGTTTGAGCAGTGCGGCGACTTCCGCCTCGCTCAACGCCAGCACCCGGTCGATGATTTTGAGGACCCGGTCTTCGCCGCCGGGCACGAACGGCCGGGTGATCACGCGGCGGTCATCAGAGATGAGATGCTCCGGCATGCGGGTGACGGTGAGGGGTGGTGGTTGCATAGGGCTACGGTCCTTTTCTCAGCGCCGACGCATCCATCTTCAAGACCCGGACGAGGAAGGCGTACTCGTCGCTGATTTCCTCGATGATCTTCTGGGTCGGCTTTCCGCCGCCGTGGCCGGCCTTGGTCTCGATGCGGATCAGCACCGGGTTGTCACAAGCCTGGGCGGCCTGGAGGGCGGAGATGAACTTGAAGCTGTGCGCGGGGACCACACGGTCATCATGGTCGGCGGTCGTGGCCATTGTCGCCGGGTAGCACGTCCCCGGCTTGATGTTGTGCAGCGGGCTGTAGGCGTAGATGACCTTGAAGTCTTCCGGATCGTCAGGCGAGCCGAAGTCCGAGGTCCACGCCCAGCCGATGGTGAACTTGTGGAAGCGGAGCATGTCCAGCACGCCGACCTCGGGCAGGCAGGCCCCGAACAGCTCGGGCCGCTGCGTTATGCAGGCCCCCACCAGCGTGCCGCCGTTGCTCCCCCCCACGATGGCCAGCTTCTCCGGACGCGTGTATTTATTTGCGATCAGCCACTGAGCCGCGGCGATGAAGTCGTCGAAGCTGTTCTGCTTGTTGTGCAGCCGGCCGGCGTCGTGCCAGGCCTTGCCGTATTCGCCGCCGCCGCGGATGTTGGCCAGCACGTAGACCCCACCCATTTCCATCCAGACCAGCCGAGCGGTCGAAAAGTATGGCGTCAAGGAAATGTTGAAGCCGCCGTAGCCGTAGAGGAAAGTGGGGTTGTTGCCGTCGAGCTTGAGGCCCTTCTTGTGGGTGATGAACATCGGGACGCGCGTGCCGTCCTTGCTTTTGTAAAAAACCTGTTTGGTCTCGTATAGGTCGGGGTCGAAGTCCACCTTCGGGCGGCGGAAAAGGGTGCTCTGGCCGGTCGACATATCGTAGCGGTAGATCGTGCGCGGCATGTTGAAGCTGGTGTAGTTGTAGAAGGTTTCGGTATCCTTCCGCTTGCCGCGGAAGCCGGACGCGCTGCCGACGCCGGGGAGGGCGACCTCGCGGACGTGTTTGCCGTGCAGGTTGAAGATGCGGATCAGGGTGTGGGCGTCCTTCAGGTATGAGGTGACGAACATGTCGTTGACGACGTTCACCCCTTCCAAGGTTTCCTCGGCCTCGGGGATAATTTCGACCCAATGCTCTCGCTCGGGTTTCCGCGTATCGATTGCGATCACGCGGCCGCGGGGCGCGTCGAGATCGGTGAAGAACCAGAACACCGGCCCATCGTTGTCGAGAAAGACGTATTGGGCGTCGAAATCGTCGAGCAGCTCGATAGTCTGGCCGTCGGCGGCCTGCAAGTCTTGATAGTAAACGCGGTTTTTCCGCTCCGTGCCTTGCGAAATGGAAATGATCAGGTACCGGCCGTCTTCGGTGACCGCGCCGCCGAAGCCCCATTCCTTCTGGTCGGGGCGGTGATAGACGAGGCGATCCTCCGCCTGCGGCGTGCCGAGGCGGTGGTAACAGAGCTTCTGATAGTAGTTCGTCTCTTCCAGCGCATCGCCCTGCGGCTCATCGAAGCGGCTGTAATAGAACCCCTGATTATCTTTCGTCCACGAGGCGCCGGAGAACTTGATCCATTTCAAGTGGTCGTCGAGGTCCGCGCCGGTGTCGACGTCGCGGACCTTGAACTCGACCCAGTCCGAGCCGGCGTTCGACAACCCGTACGCCAGGAGCTTGCCGTCGTGGCTGATGTACCGGCCGGCCAGCGCTATGGTGCCGTCTTCGGACAGCTTGTTCGGATCGAGCAGCACGCGCGGCTCACCGTCGAGCGCTTCGGTCACGTAGAAGACGTACTGGGCTTGGAGGCCGTCGTTCTTGCTGTAGAAGTAGCGGCCGCCCTCTCTGTAGGGCGTGCCGTATTTCTCATAGTTGTAGAGCTTTGTGATGCGCTGATTGATCTTCTGGCGGGCCGGAATCTCTTCCAGGTAACCGAAAGTAACCTCGTTCTGAGCCGCGACCCAAGTCGCGGTCTCGTCGGAGTCGAGGTCCTCGAGCCAGCGATACGGGTCGGCGACCTTGACGCCGTGCAGTTCGTCAACCTGAGTGACGGTTTTGGTTTTCGGGTAGACCAGCGGGCGGTCGGGGTACTGCGGCCCCTGAGCATATCCGAGCGAGACCGCTGCCGAGCAAACGAGGCTAATGACGATTACCTTACGCGCATACATTCTGTTCTCCCAAGCTGTGAGAATCCAACCAGACAACTACTGTATTTTGTCACGCTGTTTGCATCTTATCCAGGGTGGGGCGGGCGTCCCCCGTACCGGCCGTCGGGAGCCTT
>JAGMDK010000453.1 GCA_023128695.1 Phycisphaerae bacterium | reverse complement strand
ACGGCTAAGTCCGACAGACTGCTAGACCGGCGCCTCCGGCTCCTCGTTGACCACATCGAACAGTCGTCGCAACCGCCCGCAGCTCTTGCGATCAAAATGCAGCCTGAGCCGCGGATAGTCCGGGCACTCGCCGTTCTCCTCGGGCAGGATGGAACACTGCTCGATTCGGCCGGTTTCCAGGATCTCGCCGAACTCGTCGTTGAGGCGTTCGAGCGTGGCATCCGAGATGGGGCGGAGCAAGCGGAGGACGAGGTGCTCGCCGACATAGCGCATGGAGTGGTAGACGCGGTAGAACTGGAGCACCTCGCGGACGGCCACGTCCGCGTCGTCGGTGATCCGGAACAGGGACATATCCTGCTCGTTGATCATGCCGGTGCGGAGCAGCTCGGCCACGACATAAGCTCGCCACTGGAGCCAGTAGGTCCCCCCGGGCTGTTCGAGCATCACGACCGGGATCAGCGAGGCCTTGCCGGTCTGGATCAGGGTCAGGGCCTCGAAGCCCTCGTCCTGCGTCCCGAAGCCGCCCGGGAACAGCACGATCGTGGAAGCTTCCTTGACGAACATCAGCTTGCGGGTGAAAAAGTAGCGGAAGTTCACCAGCTTGGAGTCGTCGGCGATGATGGTGTTGGTTTTCTGCTCGAAGGGCAGCCGGATCGCCACCCCGAAGCTGGCCTCGCGGCCGGCCCCGCCGTGCCCGGCCTTCATGATCCCGTCGCCGGCCCCGGTGATCACCATCCAGCCGCTCTCGCACATCTTGCGGGCAAACAGCACGGCCTGCTGATAATCCGGATGATCCTCGGGCGTGCGGCTGGAGCCGAAAATGGTGACCTTGCGGGTCTGCCCGTAGGGTGCGAAGACCTTCAGCGCATAGCGTAATTCAGCGAGGGACTTGTGCAGCAGCTTGATGTCGCCGCGGTCGGCCTCGTCGCGCGCCAAGCGGGCTATCGTGACCAGCATGTCCTGCAAGAGGTCCTGGTTCGGGCCCTGAAGAAAGCGGTTGCCAAAGTCCTCGATCGCGGCGGCCCGATCGCGGCGACGCTCCTCATCGGTTTGTTTGTCCAGCGACACGGTCAACTATCTCTCCTCTAAGCGTTCACCCGCCGCCTGGCCCGAGGTGGCGGCTCGGAAACATCTATTCTATCATAATTGACACGGTTCTGAAATCAGGGTAGGCAAGGATTGACGTGGATCGCGGCTACTTTTAACATAACTCCGTTACGGGCAGAAAGCTAAGCGTTCCACGGATTGGCAGGTGCGGTTGTCAATGGAAATCGATACGCTAGCGCGGGTGGCGATTTACGCGTACCTGGTGGTGCTTACCGTGATCTGCATTTACGGGGCCCATCGGTACTTCCTGGTCACGTTGTATTACCGCGTCCGCTTCAAGACGCTCAAGCCGCGCGCCACCTTCGACGAACTGCCCCGCGTCACCGTGCAACTGCCGATGTACAACGAGCAGTACGTCGCCCGACGGATCATCGAGCGGACCTGCGAGATCGATTACCCCCGGGACCGGTTACAGATACAAGTCCTCGACGATTCGACGGATGACACCCAGGAAATCGCCCGCGAGACGGTCGAGCGGATGCTGGCCGCCGGCCATGACATCATGTATCTGCACCGGGACAACCGCGTCGGGTACAAGGCCGGCGCCCTGGAGGAGGGTACGCGGCAGGCCACCGGCGAGTTCATCACGATATTCGACTCCGACTTCCTGCCGCCGCCGGGCATCCTGCAAAATACGATTCATCACTTTACCGATCCGAAGGTGGGCATGGTGCAGTCACGCTGGGAGCACCTCAACCGGGACATCTCGCTGCTGACCAAAGCCCAGGCCATCCTGCTCGACGGGCACTTCGTCATCGAGCATACCGCCCGTAATCGGTCCGGGCGTTTCATGAGCTTCAACGGGACGGCGGGCATCTGGCGCAAAGCGACCATCACGGACGCCGGCGGCTGGCAGCACGACACGCTGACCGAGGACCTTGACCTGTCATATCGAGCCCAGCTTCGCGGATGGAAGTTCGTTTTCCTGCCGCAAATGACCTCGCCGGCGGAGCTGCCCCCGGAGATGAACGCCTTCAAGGCCCAGCAGCATCGCTGGACCAAGGGCGGGGCCCAGACGTGCGTGAAACTGCTGCCGCGGGTGCTGGGCAGCGACGTGAAGTGGTGGATCAAGCTGGAGTCGTTCTTCCATCTGACCAGCGGAGCCGTCTACGTAATGGTGGTGTTGCTGAGTCTCCTGATCGGGCCGACGCTCATCGCGAAGCTCCTGTTGAAGACGCCGCAATCGCCCTGGGTGATGTGGTTCGAGTTCATGCTGTTCGTAATCGGTTTCGGCTCGACGTCGATTTTTTACATCGTCAGCCAGCAGCAATTGCAGCGCGGCTGGTGGTACGGCATCCGCTTCGTGCCGGCCCTGATGGCGGTCGGCATCGGCATCGCGTTCAATAACGCATTCGCCGCCCTGGACGGCTTTTTCGGCAAGACCGGGGAGTTCGTCCGCACGCCCAAGTTCGGCGACACGGTGCAAACCGAGCGCGATTGGCGCAAGCGGCTGGGGGGGCTGAAAATCAAGAGCAACTGGAAAGCCTGGGCCGAGTTGGGCATGGGCCTTTACCTGGTGGCCTGTTGCGTGGCTCTGTTCTTCTTCGAGAACTGGTTCCAACGCGTCTCGATGGCCCTGCCCTTCATGCTGATCTTCATCACCGGCTACTTCTACGTCGCCTTCATGACCTTCTACACCGGCTGGCTCTCCCGGCGGGGGCCGAGAACGTCGGTGACTGCTTAATGGGATAGGGGTCGGGAAGACCGGTTGATTACCCGGTCTCCCCTCCCTCCGAACCGGACGTGCGGTTCTCCCGCTCTGTGCTCACCCAGCGGACTGGAAGTGGTCCAGCTATCGGCACTACCATGGCCCACCCGCCGTACACGGGCGGTCGGGGCATGTCTGGCCCGCTGGGCGAAACAAACTTGCATTGCCTCGATTTTATCCTTGATAAAACGCGGGTGGGGGGCATATTATCGGTAGTCGAGTACTTATAGGGCGAATGGAGATGAAAGATGTCTCCCGTGCAACAGACTCTGTCGGTGCAGACGCCAGGTGCTCCATGTCCTTTGGAGGTGGGGGACGACCATACGACCCATCCGCGCGGCCTGTCAGGCTTCGCCCGCTCCCGCTCTCCGCCGACCGCTCGACTTGCGTGTGAACAACGAACGACCAGCATGCCCGCGCTTACGTGGACATGGTTGGCTGGTTAGCGAAGATATGCTTGCATCCTTGACACGATAGTCAAGGATGAGCATGGGGGGGACGAAAATAGGTGACTGTCCCGAATGGCACTGCCGC
>JAGMDK010000452.1 GCA_023128695.1 Phycisphaerae bacterium | reverse complement strand
ACAACGGAACGGAGCCGCCTGCCGACAGCATCGTGCGGGCGACGACGGCGATATGCCTCTGGCACCATGACGTGACGACGGTCGGCTATCTCGACGCGGTCTACGCCCCGTCCGCGACGCGCAACGACCGCAAACCGTATACGGTGCGCGGTCACTACCTGTGGCCTGACTTCGCTACGATCGGAATCAAGGATCCAGAGATCATAACCCAGCAAGCGAAGATGAGTTTTTCTTCTGCAACGGGTGATGATTGTGAGGCGGAATGCCGCTTGAAATATTTGAAAAGAATCCGAGACTGCCATGAAAACCGCGACGAACATGAAGACGAATGCTATGCTCTCCACGGGCCCAGCGAACAAAGCACAGGTGACCCTGATGCATTTGTCACGTGCATGAATGAGGCCGGTGAGTACTTTCATTTATGCCTTACAAACGCTGCTCGTCGGTTGAATAACTGCTTGGAACTTTGCTATCGACCAGAGCGAGGTATGCAGCCGCCGGGCGAGTAACGCGGCGCGCGGACTCGTAATTATGTGGCCGGCGGTCAGACGCTAAACGCCGGCGCGTAAGCGTAATACTACTATGCTCTGAACCGCCAAGACGAAGCTGTCCGCCGCTACATTCTTGTGTGGCACCGGCTTCCAGCCGGTGATTCGGCCGTCCCACCGGCAGGAAGCCGGTGCCACATGAAAATGTAGCGGCCGATGTCGACCTTTGCGGCGGACTGCTACGTCCGGGACGGAGCCCGGACGCTACATTTTCCGGCCGACGTCGACCTGTGCGGCGGACTGCTACGTCCGGGACAGAGCCCGGACGCTACATTTTCCGGCCGACGTCGACCTGTGCGGCGGACTGTCATAGGGCCTGTTCGAACCACGTTCCCACGTCCCCACCTTCCCACCTTCCCACGTCCCTACGTTCCCACGTTCCCACATTCCCACGTTCCCACGTTCCCACGTTCCCACCCCTTTTTGCCGCGGACTGTTATGGGGCCTGCTCGGAGCCCTGTGCCCGACTTATCTGAACCGGGGTGCGCTAAACGTCCCAGATTCCAGGCCGCGGCGAATCCGAGGGTGCCGAGCCGCGGCTCTCGCAAAGCTTAATCCCGAAAATCACGATACATATTGGAGTGTAGGGTGTGCGCCTGTCACGAGGGGAGAAGGTGCGGCCTGTGAGGCCGCGGGAGATGCTGAATGAGTGGCAAACAGGTGCCAACCTGTCCGGCGGTGACGCCCATTGTTCTTGATACTGACGCGGGCGAGGCACTGGAGCTGCATCTTAGCCGGCTGGTGGGCTCGAAGGAGACCCTGGAACGCCAGTTGCTCCACTGCCAGGAGCAACTCAATCTGGTCTTCGCCGTTACCGAGCAAATCTCAAACATGCAGGAACCCGACGCGATTCAGGAGACCCTTTTGCGACACTATGGAGTGGTGCTCAAGGCGGGCGCGGTCTTTCTCGATCGGGCCGGTTGTTGTACGCGGGTCGCCTTGGGGGATGAGAAAGGGCGGGAGCTTGAGCCGGCCCCCACAGACGTTCGGGCCACTCTAGCCGACCACGTGGAAGCTGTCCGCCGGGGTCGGCACACGGTCTTGCTGGAGAGGACGGAGGGTTTGGACGGGGCGCGGGCCTTGCTGAGTGCTTTCCCGCGGCCCGACACCGAAATGGGTGTCGTTGTGGCCCTGCGGGACGCGGGCGCGGCCCCCTTCGATGCCAACGACGTGTTGGCGTCCGAATCCGTGCTGGTGTACGGCGCCAAGGCACTAAGCAATGCCGGCATGGTGCGGGACCTGCGGCAAACCGCGCTCGAAACCGTCTGTGCCCTGGTCAACGCGATTGACGCGAAGGACAACTACACCTCGGACCATTCCGAACGAGTCGGCGGCCTGGCTAGGTTGACGGGTGAGGCGCTCGAGCTGCCGAAGGAGCAGCTCCAGACGCTCGAGTGGGCCGGCTATTTGCACGACGTCGGCAAGATCGGCGTCCCGGAGCTGATTCTCAACAAGCCCGGCAAGCTGACCGAGGCCGAGTATGAGCAGATGAAGAAACACCCTCGTGTGGGATACGACATGCTCAAGCCCGTCGGCCGCTTTGAGACGGTGCTGGAAGCGGTCTTGTACCATCACGAGAACCACGACGGCTCCGGGTATCCCGAGGGACTCCGCGAGGACCAGATTCCCTTGGCCGCTCGGATTATTCACGTGGTCGACGTCTTCGACGCCCTCACCACCACCCGCCCGTATCGCAGCCGCTACGACCTGGAGCACGCTATTCGGATCCTCGAACAAGACGCCGGCCGGGTAACCGACCCGCGGGTCACACATGCGTTTATCGCGGCCCTGCGTCAATACGTGGCGAACGATCCGACCGGCTTTCGGGTCCAGTTCGGGTACTTGGCCGCTGGCGGCAATGTAGCGTCAGGCCTCCGAGCCTGACGAAATGTAGCGGTCGGCCCCCGTGCCGACCGTGGGAACGTGGGAACGTGACAAGGTGTTAAGGTGACAAGGTCTAGTTTCTAGTCTCTAGTTTCTAGTTTCTAGGTGTATCGGTCGGCCCCCGTGCCGACCGAATTGAAGGAGGCCGTCCCGTGCACGTAAACAGTCCGCTGAAAAGGGGGAATGTAGCGGCCGGCCCCCGTGCCGGCCGAAATACGGTTCACAAAGGCGTCAGTTTGATCGAGTTGATTATCGCGCTGGTCATTCTGGCGCTGTTGGCGGCCCTGGCGATCCCGCGCTTCAGCCGGGCGGCGGCCCAGCCCGACGAGGGCGCGATCCTCCGCGCCCACCTCAAAGTGTTGCGGGTCGCGATCGAGCGCTACTATCAGGACCACGACGTCTTTCCGGGCTGCCACGCCGACGGCCTCAATCCCGCCGGCAGTGAAGCGGCGTTCATCGCTCAGCTCACCAAGTTCTCCGACGAACGTGGCCGCGTAAATGTAGCGGCCGGCCCCCGTGCC
>JAGMDK010000451.1 GCA_023128695.1 Phycisphaerae bacterium | reverse complement strand
CACCGGCTGGAAGCCGGTGCCACAGAAAAATGTAGCGATCGGCCCCCGTGCCGGCCGAAATGCGGTTTACCACTTCGGTCCCTACTTGCGCGACGGCGTGCCCCCCTGCCCCGTCCCGCCGAGAGCCGGGGTAACCGGCGTGCGGATGCTGGGCGGGCCGACCCCGCCGGCGTTCGTCGCGGACGCGCCCCAGGCCGGCTGGGTCTACAACTACGAAACCGGCCAAATCGTGGCGAACTCCGACGCGGCGGATGCGGCCGGGCGTTCATACGGGTCGTACTAATCCAGGTGCTTTAGCCCAGCCGCATTACTGACGAGGTGGGCATGGTGTGTCATTCCGACCGTGTCCCCTCACGGGGGCATTCCAGATTATCTGCTTCCCTATAATACCTTTCCTAAATCCCGCCGAGAGCTTCAAATACACGCCGGCTTCCGAAAAAGCCCGTCATTTGAGCCCCCGGAGGGGGCGACGGAAACTGCCGTGAAATCCGCCTTCCGTCACCCCCTCCGGGGGCTGGTGGCGGAGATGCCATGTTTCCCAGGGCTCGCTGCGCTTCGCCCTGGGCTATATTCCGACGCCCCCTCCGGGGGCTAGCCCGTTGAACAAGAAAGCGAGCGGCAATGCAAGCTCCGGAGTACCAGTTCCTGCGACAAGCCGGCCGGATCCTGAATTCCGGACAGGCCCGCACGATCGTCCTGACCGGGGCTATCCACGACTTGTTCCATTTGGATGACCGGGCGCGATCGCGCGACAATGAAGAGCCGCGGGCTTCAGCCCGCGCGGCCTCACGATCACCGGGCCGGCGCAAGATCGCGAACAATCATTCAGAATCAGAGCGCGACAGCGACCAACCAGGGGTAGGTGAATATGTACCGTTATTACCGTATCTGACCGCCCATTGGGACCTCCCGGAACGCATCCTCGTCGTTTACGAACTGAATGGTCCGATCCGTTTTCTGCACGCGGCCGATCGTGAGAAGGTTCGCGACGCCTGGCTCAAGTTACGGACCGGGCTCGACGCCAGCCAGTTGGCCATCGAGCAAATGCTGCACGCCGGGAAGATGCAGGCCGAACTGGCAACGATGAGCGGCGAGTTTGACGCCCATCTCCAGCGGGCCATCGGCAAGCCCACGCTCGCACTCGAACTGTTGCGGCAAATGTGTCTGGCCTCGCGCTCGGAGATCAACGGCAGGCCGCTGTTACGCGAAGGACTCATCATCCTGGTGGAGGCGGCGGATTTTCTGGTCCCGGAAGCCGAGATCACCCGGCTCTCCGACGCCGACCGACATCGCGTGGCGATCTGTCAGGACTGGTTCTCTGATCCGGGCTTTCTCGACGGCGACGACGCCGTCATTCTGCTGGCCGAGTCGCGCAGCATGTTGCATCATCGCATCGCGCAGTTGCCGCACGTGCTGGAAGTGGAGGTGGCATCGGCGGACGAGCCGGTCCGACGGCATTTCATCGACTGGTTCGACGCTCGGCAGCCATCCGAAAAGAAGGTGCGTTTTGAGGGCTCACGCGACGCCCTCGCGCGGCTGACCGCCGGCCTGTCGATCCATGCCCTGGGCCAGTTGCTCAAGGGTGCGTCACACGAGGGACAGACGCTGACCGCCGGACACGTCGTCGCGAAAGTCGAGGAATACATCAAGAGCCAACTCGGCGAGGACATCGTCGAGTTCAAGAAGCCGAAGCACACGCTCGCGGACGTGGTGGGATTCGGCCGTCTGAAGGGCTTTCTGCGCAGTGAGCTGATCCCGCGTTTTCAATCGAGCGGCCCCGACGTCCTGCCCGGAGCCGCCGTCGCCGGCCCCATCGGCGGCGGCAAGACGTTCATCTTTGAAGCGCTGGCCGCGGAGCTGGATATCGTCGTGCTCGTGCTCAAGAACATCCGCAGCCAGTGGTTCGGGCAGACCGACGTGATCCTCGAACGGCTCAAACGCGTCCTCAACGCGCTCGCGAAGGTGCTGATCTTCGTGGACGAGGCCGATACCCAGTTCGGCCGCGTTGACGCCCAGGCCCACGCCACCGAACGCCGCCTGACCGGCAAGATTCAGGCCATGATGTCCGACCCGGCGTTGCGCGGCCGCGTGATCTGGCTGCTGATGACGGCCCGCATTCACCTATTGTCGCCGGACATCCGCCGCCCCGGTCGCACGGGCGACCTGATTATCCCCGTGCTCGATCCGGAAGGGGAAGACCGGGATGCTTTTCTTCATTGGGTTGCCCAGCCCGTGCTTGACCGGACGCTAAACGCTGACGAGCTCGAGCGATTGAGCGACGCCACGCCTAGCGACGCAGCGCTGGCGCGAGAATCCCATCAATCGCTGGCGCGAGAATCCCATCGATCGCTGGCGCGAGATTCCCATCGATCGCTGGTGCGAGATTCCCATCTCGCACCTTCCAAGACAGGCGTGCTTGGCCGGGCGCTAAACGCGGACGGACTCGAGCGGTTGAGCGCGGCCACGCCCGGCTACTCGGCGGCGAACTTCGCCTCCCTCCGCTCCGAACTCATCGCGAAGGCTCGTGGCGACACGCTTTCGCTTGACTACGTCATCGCCGTCGCCCAGGACCTGATCCCCGCGGAAATCGGCCAGACCCGGCGTTACCAGACGCTTCAGGCGCTGTTGAACTGTACCCGCCGTAGTCTGCTACCCGATCCCGAGGTGGATAACGCGCAGCGCGAAGCCTGGCGGCGGGAGATACGGCAACTGGAGCAGGAGGGGATCGAATGACACGGAAGATGGGTGAGAGTCCGCGCCAGGACGCCATCGAGCGGCAAATCTTCTCGAAGCCGGTTTTCGCCAGGGTAGGTATGTCCCGCCGCGGCTCGGCGACGTGGTCCGCGCGGTGCTGCACGGTAAAGGCAAGTCGATCTCGATTTTCGTCGGGCTCAACGACGAGGGTCTCGCCGTCGCGGGCGGCTCCTTCTTCCGCCCCGGCGACGAAGCCCTGTCGAACACTGTATCCTACGAGTCAAACCAGCCATGATGAACTTTGACACCGCTCGAAAACTCCTGGCCGACCAAGTCGAACCGCTGCCCCCTGTTGAAATGGGGTTGGCGGAAGCGCTGGGATGTCGCTTGGCTGAAACCCCCCGCGCCGATACGGACCTGCCCGCCGCCGATGTCGCGGTGATGGACGGCTACGCCGCGCGGGCCGGGGAGCTGGCCTCCGGAGCGGCGTTGCCGGTGGCGTTCGAGATCCCTGCCGGACGGATTCCGCGACGGCTGCCACCTGCGTCCGTGGCCCGCATCTTCACCGGGGCGATGATTCCGGACGGCGCGGACACAGTGGTCCCCCAGGAGCAGGCCCGCGTGCCGCCCGATGGGAAGGTACTTCTGGACGCCCTCCCGTCCGGCAGTTTCATACGCCGCCGGGCGGAAGTGTGTTCTGTTTCCGCCCCCCTGGGCACGCCCGGCAACTTGATTACGCCGCAACTGATCGCCCTGCTAAGCGCGGCG
The DNA here is from genome assembly GCA_023128695.1 of Phycisphaerae bacterium. Taxonomy (GTDB): domain Bacteria; phylum Planctomycetota; class Phycisphaerae; order UBA1845; family Fen-1342; genus JAGMDK01. The sequence continues at coordinate 1,185 of JAGMDK010000451.1, read as the reverse complement.
GGAGCCGACACCGTTCGAGTGATCCCCCGCCCGCGCGTGGCCGTCTTGTCGACGGGCTCTGAACTCGTTCCGATTCACCAACAACCGGGCCCGGGGCAAATCCGTGATAGCAACGGGGTCACATTGGCGGCCTTGGTCCGAGCCGCGGGTTTCGAGCTGAGCTCCGTCGCCTCTGTCGCCGATGAACTCCCGGCCCTGCGCAAGGCATTGCAGCACGCTTCTTCCCAGGCGGACCTGATCGCAACCTGCGGCGGAGTATCGGTCGGGGATTACGATCTGGTACCTCAAGCGCTGCGTGACGTCGGCGGCGAGACGATTTTTCACAGACTCGCGATCAAGCCGGGCCGACCGGTTTTGTCGGCCCGCCTCGGACAGGTTTGGGTGGTCGGGCTGCCCGGGAACCCGGTCTCCGCGTTGGTGGATTGGCGACTGTTCGCGTATCCTCTGGGGCAGCGGCTGGCCGGCAACCCGCACGCGCTCCAGGAGTCACCCGAACCAGGTATCCTGGTGGAGCCGGCCCGCAACCCGGGCGACCGAACCATCTTCGCTCCGGCCTTGCTACATCCGGGGCGACCAGTGCCCCAGGTTACCATCCTGCCGTCGAAGGGTTCGCACGACGTGGCGACCGCCGCCCGGGCCCACGCCCTGGCGCGGCTCGACATCGGCGCGGATTTGGCGGCCGGAGACGAGGTGCAGTGCTTTCGACTTGACGCCGGCGAAGCGGACCTCCGGCGGTGAGAGGAGTCATGACAGCCAACCGAACAGAGATAACGCGGAAGAACAAGGTCATCCGGGCGGCCATCACGCGCGAAGTGCCCGGTTTGGCGGAAGCCATGCGGACCGCTTCGTCCCGGATAACCCCGCACGCATTCTTGCAGCGCGGCGTCTGCGGCATTCGCGGCGCGACCCTCATCCTGAACCTCCCTGGCAGTCAAAAGGGCGCCGTGGAAAACTTGACCGCCGTGCTTCCCGCTTTGCCGCACGCGGTGCGACATGGGGTTGCGACGCAACACATAGCGAACCCCGTCATGAGTCGTCACCGCGGCCAACTTCTGATCGAACAATTCGAGTTGAAGAACATCCTCGCGTGAGCTTATGTCAAGCGTATCCTACCACAATATGCAATGTATTAGTGGGTACACCGCCACCAAAAACAGAGCTAACCCAAGTTGAACACTTCTGACC
>JAGMDK010000450.1 GCA_023128695.1 Phycisphaerae bacterium | reverse complement strand
GCGGCCGGGCCCCGTACCGGCCGGTGATGGTGATAAGATGATAAGGTAACAAGGTAACAAGGTCTAGTTTCCAGTTTCTAGTTTCTAGATGTAGCGTCCGGGCTCCGTACCGGACGTCGTTGCAGGAGAGGTTTTCTCATTATTCTACGTCCGGGACAGAGCCCGGACGCTACTTATAGAATGTTATGGCTGAAAAGAAGAAGGCCATTCTGCTGCGGATTCCGAGCGACTTGTCGGACGCCTTGCATCGCTGGGCCCAGGACGAACTCCGCAGTGTCAATGCCCAGATCGAGTACCTCCTGCGGGAGGCGCTCCGCAAACGCCGGAGTGGGCGGCGGGAAGAGCAACCGCCGAATTCGGATAAACAGCGGGACAATCAAGGAACAGTCAACTAATGCTCCGTTACACATATCCATCAAATCAACGTTGAAAGACACCAAAGAGAAAGGGACATGAACATGAGTGTGCACGACAGGACGCGGCAGATTGTGGTTTTCGGGATGATTCTTGCCTTTCTAACCCTCAAGCCCGCAGTCGCGCAAGAAGCAGAAGAGCTGGCCACCCAGCCGACCACGCAGCCGGTGGCATTGCCTGCGTCTTTGGCAGGCTTCAGCGACCAGGGTGAATTCCTGATCTACAAGAACGAGGAGCGCGTCGCCACGATCGAGTTCAAATGGGAGCCCGACGGTAGCTATGAAAACAAGTGTACGATCGAGATGGCGGGGCAAAGCGTGTCCATGAGCTTCACAATCACGCCCGGCCCCGATGGCATCTGGCAACGCCTCGACGCGGAATCCCCCTTGGGCCCCATCACCCTGGAGCGCGAAGGCGGCGTTGTCCGCCGCACGATGAAGGACGAAGTCAATACGATCGACATGAAGCCCGGGGCGGTGTTGTGGGAGAACTACGCGCCCGCCCTGATCAGCCAGATCGTCTCGCAGTATGACCAGGCCGCGGGCGGCGAGCAGACTTTTCCCCTCTTTATCATTCCTTCGATCGTGATGGACGCCACGCTGGAGCGGATCGAACCCGCCGAGCGCGCCCTTGGCAGCCGTGACATCCAATTCGCGCGTTACAAGTACGGCCTGCCCAGTGTCACCATCATCGTTTGGGTTGACGAGCAAGGGAGAACCTGTTTGGCCGAAGTCCCGTCCCAACATGCGGCCTACGTCCGCAAGGGATACGAAGCCCTGCTCAAATCCGCTCCGGCCGACCCCCTGCTCTCGGCCCCTGAGCACGAAGTCAAGATTGATAGCAACGTCCGCGTGCCGATGCGCGACGGCGTCAAGCTCGCCACCGATATCTACCGTCCCGACGCCGACGGCAAATTCCCAACAATTCTGGTCCGCACGCCGTACAAGAAAGAAATGTCCGAGTTGCAGGCCCGCTACTATGCCCGCCGGGGCTACGCGTTTGCGATTCAGGATTGCCGGGGGCGGTTCGCGTCGGAGGGCACCTGGGAGCCGTTCGTGAACGAAGCCAAGGACGGCTACGACACGATCGAGTGGCTGGCCGAGCAGCCCTGGTCGACCGGCAAGGTCGGCATGATCGGTGCGTCGTATCTCGGCTGGGTGCAATGGTGGGCCGCGAGCGAAAAATCCCCGCACCTGGTCACGATCATCCCCAATGTCGCCCCGCCCGATCCGTTCTACAACATCCCCTACGAGTACGGCGTGTTCTTCCTGTGGGGCGCGATATGGTGGGCCGACGTGCTGGAAAGCGAAGCCACGGCGGACATCTCCGGAGCGGCCATCAGCAAGATCCTTGACAAGAAGTATGGCAAGCTGCTGCGGGAGCTGCCGGTTATCGACCTGGACAAGACGGTGCTGGAAAAGGAGAACCCCTATTGGCGGAAGTGGATCGAGCACCCGGTCAATGATGACTATTGGGCGCCCGCTAACTTCTCCGAACGCCTGGCGGACGCCCGCATCCCGGTTTTCCACCAGTCCGGATGGTTCGACGGCGATGGGATCGGCTCGAAGCTGAACTACGCCAAGATGAAATCGCACGGCCACCCGCATCAGAAGCTCATCCTCGGCCCCTGGGGACACACGGCCGAGGCTCATCGCCGGGTGGGCGACCGCGATTTCGGCGATGAGGCAGTCATCGACCTGCAAACCATGTATCTGCGCTGGCTGGATCACTGGCTCAAGGGTGTCGACAACGGCATCGTCGGCGAGCCGTTGGTGAGCATTTTCACCATGGGGTCGAACAAATGGCTGCACGGCGATGTGTACCCGCTGCCGGAAACGCGCTTCGAGCAGTGGTACCTGCACAGCGACGGCCATGCCAACACATCGCAGGGTGATGGACGCCTGTCGTCTATACCACCAGGCGCGGACGCATCGCCGGACGGCTACACCTATGACCCCGGCGACCCCACGCCGAACCCGGAGTTCTATGAAGAGCCGGACGAGGAGGAGGGCGAGGAAGATGCCCCGGTGAAGTCGGTCGAGCAGAAAAAGAAGGAGCGGGAGGCTTTTCACGAAGAGGTCACGCAAGCCCGCGCGGACATCCTGGTCTACGTCACCGAGCCGCTCGAAAAGCCCCTCACGATCGCCGGCCCGGTCTCGGCGGTGCTCTACGCCGCCACCACGGCCCGCGACACGGATTGGTACGTGCGGCTGATGGAGGTTGACGAAGAAGGTAAGATCTTCCCGCTGGTCGAGGGTCGGCTGCGGGCCCGCTATCGCGTCTCGACCAAGAAGCCGGTGTTTCTCGAACCGGGCCGGGTCTACGAATACCACCTCGACCTGTGGCAAACCGGCATCACCGTCCCGCCGGGCCGCCGGCTGCGGGTCGAGGTCGCCTCGGCCTCGTTCCCATTCTTCTCCCGCAACCTCAACACCGGCGGCCACAACGAGATGGACACCGATTACGTCTCAGCCGAGCAGACGATCTATCACAATGAACAGTACCCGTCTCACGTACTGTTGCCGGTAATCCCGGCAAAAGAGCAGCCTTAGCAGTCCGCCGCGGAAGTCGGCTTCGGCCGAAAATGTAGCGTCCAGGCTCTGTCCTGGACGTCCCACCGGCTGGAAGCCGGTGCCACACGAGGGGTGGCACGGCTGTGCCAGCCGTGTACAAGTCGCAGCAACGAGCTTTTACGGGACCGACATTTTCGGTATCGTAGTAGCGGGAGAGATTGGTGATCTCCCGGCCTATGATTGTCTGAGCGAGGCCTGAGAACGGCCTCCTCCATCCAGGAAGGAAGCGATAATGATCACACGACGCGCGCAACGGCTGCACATCGGTTTGGCGTGGGGGTTGGCGGCAGGATTGCTGCTGGCCACAGCCTCCGCGGCCCGGGCCGGCGGGAGCCCCGAAAATATGCTCCTGATCATCGACCCGTCCGACGACACCTCTATGTATATCGGCAACTATTACAAGGACGCCCGCGACGTCCCTGACAACAACGTCCTCTACATGACACAGATCGGCTACAGCTACCCGGCTTTCATCAGCTTCAATCTCGACCCCCTCTTCGGCACGCTCGCCAACGCGGAGATCGACGACCACATCGACTACGTCGTGGTCATGCCCTCCTACCGGTTCTACATCTACGCCCCCGGGTACGTCAGCGACGCCTGCTACGCGGTCACGCGGTTCTCGATCTCCTCCGGCTACACCATGGCCTTCATCGCCGACGAGATTCTCGACGGGCTGACCTCCACCACTTCCAACCGCTACTACAGCTCGACGAACTACGCCCGCGCGTTCGACAGTTCCACGGGCTGGTACATGGGCTCGCCGAGCACTTCGCCCTACGCTCGCCGCTACTTCATCGGCGCCATGCTCGGCTATACCGGCGAGCGCGGAAACACGATCGAGGAAATCCTGGACCTGGTTGACCGCAGCGTTGCCGCCGACGGCACCCGCCCGGCGGGAACGTTCTATTACATGAACAACACCGCCGACCCGGACCGCAACGTGCGCTGGACCCAGTTCAGCGGCGCCGTCAGCGCGATCCAGAGCATCGGCGGCCAGGCCCAGATCATCTACGGCGTCTTGCCGACCGGCCAGCACGACTGCCTGGGAATCATGACCGGGGCGGCCAATCCCGGGATTCTCACAGAGGACTTCACGTTACTCGACGGTGCGTTCTGCGATCATCTGACAAGCTGGGCGGCCAAGTTCGACACCGCCTCGCAAACCAAGGTCTCCGCCTGGATCATCAAAGGCGCCAGCGGCTCGTGGGGCACGGTCGAGGAGCCCTGCAACTACACCGGCAAGTTCCCCCACGCGCGGATGCACCGGTACTATTTCGAGGGCTCGTCGCTCGGCGAGGCCGCCTTCCGCAGTGCCCAGTACACGCCCTTCCAGTCCCTGCTGTACGGCGACCCGCTGACCCGCCCCTTCGCGCACATCCCGAGCGTCACGGCCTCCGGCCTGCCGCCGGACCCGGTCAGCGGCTTCGTCAACCTGACGCCGGCCGCGATGACCTCGCATCCGACGGCGACTATCAGCCACTTTGACCTGTTGATCGACGGCGTGTTCTATGACCAGGTCGACCCCGGCCTAAGCTTTACCGTCGACACCACCCAGTTGGCCGACGGCTGGCACGACTTGCGCGTCCTCGCCTATGACAATTCACTCGTCGCGTCGACCGGGCGTTGGCTCAACTCATGTACCATTGATAACCGCGGCCGCTCCGTGTCGCTCGTGCCGTACGGATTGTCCGGCGACTGGGCAACCCAGTTCGACTTCGATATCACCGCCTTCGGCGACACGCCCCGCGAAGTGCGGCTGGTGCAGAACGGCCGCGTAGTGGCGGCGGCCCCGGGTGCGTCGGCAACCCTCTCGGTCCACGGCCTCGCGCTCGGCGCCGGCCCCGTCCGCGTCCACGCCGAGGCCTTCTATTGCGACGGACGCATTGTCAGCAGCGCGCCCGTGACCCTGGAGGTGGACTACGATCCCGGCATGCCGAGCGCGGCACCGCCGCTCGCCTACGGTTACACGAAGCGGGTCCTCCCCAACCAGCCGTTCATCGTGGAGTTGCCCGCGACGTTCGACGACAGCACGGTGCCATTGACGTACCAAATCGTCTCCCCACCCGCCAAGGCCACCGTGCCGGGCGCGCTGACCGGACCGTATCGGATTATGCACCCCCTGCCGGATGCCGCCGGCGTCGATACCTTCACCTTCCGCGTCAGCAGCGCTGCCGGCAATTCAGACGTGGTCACGGTGACGCTGGTCTACGACTGGCAGGACTTCGGCGACCTTACCTGTGACGGCGTCGTCGACTTCGACGATTACGCCGTGTTTGAAGACTGCCTTAACGGCCCCGACGTCAGCACCCCGCCCCCCGGCTGCGACCCGGAAGATTTCGCGCGGGCAGACCTCGACGGCGACAACGACGTTGATCTGGTCGACTTTACCTACTTCCAATCCGCGTGCACGGGAGAATGATCGTCTGGCATCCGATCACGAGGATCAAACATGAGTGACGCGTTGTGCCCGGCCGGCGCGGTCCTGACCGATACCCAGGCCACGCTGGAGGCCTCCCGCTGTCTGCTGTGCGAGGATCCGCCCTGCGTCGCGGCCTGCCCCGCCCAGGTGCCGGTCAAGCACTTCATCCGGGCCCTGCGCTTCGGGACGCCGCGGCGGGCAATCAACCTGATCCGCGAGCGGAACGTCTTCGCGGGCGTCTGCGGGCTGGCTTGCCCGGTTGACGAGTTGTGCGTCGGGGCTTGTTCCAACACGGAGTTGAGCACGCCCATCGCGATCGGTCAATTGCAGCACTACGCCGCCGTGACCGAGCTGCAAGCCGACCGGCAAGTCGAAGCGCCGGGAGGGCGAGGCTCCTGCCGAGCCGGGGGCGCGGGGACTGAGTTGCACGCCGACCGGAAAGTCGCAGCCGCTCCGAAAACCGGTCAAAAAGTGGCGATCATCGGCGGAGGTCCATCCGGGTTGGCGGCCGCGGCCGAGCTGGCCCGACTCGGCCATAGTCCCACTGTCCTCGAGAAAAACCCCCGCCCCGGCGGAATCTGCACCTACGGCGTCCCAAGCCATCGCATTCCACAGGATCTAGTCGCCGGTGAAATCGAGTACATCAAGAACCTGGGGGTCGAGATCAAAACATCAAGCCCATTCGGGCGGAATGACACGCTCGATGATCTCTTCGCCGCCGGCTATCAAGCGGTGTACGTCGCCGTCGGGTTGCAAGAGGCCGCCGTCCCGCAAATCCCCGGGCTCGAGCTCGACGGCGTCCAGACGTGGAAACAGCTTCTCGACAGCTTCTCGGCCTTTAATCTCGGCGAAGGCGATCGGCCGCAGGTCGCCAAGAGCGTGATCATCGTCGGCGGCGGCAGCGTGGCGATGGACGTGGCCAGCGCGGCGGTGCAACTCGGCGCCGCGGACATCGACATGGTTTGCCTGGAGGCCCCCCGAGAGATGCCGGCCAATCGCGCTGAGCTCGACGAGGTCTGGACCGCCGGCGCTCGCTTCCATACCCGTTCGATGCCGCTCGAAATCACCGGCGAAGACGGTCGGGTCACCGGCCTGAAAGCCGCCCGCATCCGCTGGAAGGAGCCGGAGAAGCTCATCCCTTCCAACGCGGAGATAATTCCGGGTACCGAGTACTGGCTGCCGGGAACAATGGTGATATTCGCGATCGGGGCTAAAGCAGCCGCGGACTTGGACAAACCGCTGCCCGACGTGAAGCTCGATGAAGCAGACCGCATCATCGTCAACCCCGAGACCGGCGCCACCTCACGGGCCGGGGTCTTCGCCGGCGGAGACGCGGTCGCCGACGGCGGCACCACCATCGTCCAATCGGTCGCCGAGGGGAAACGCGCCGGCATAGCGATCGACGCCTATTTGCGGGAGGCCGTCCCATGATCACGCACAGCCGCGACTTGTCGATCGAGTTTTGCGGGGTCCGCTTCCCGAATCCGTTCGTACTCTCGGCCGCGCCGCCGACGGACGACCTCGACATGGTCCGCGCGGCGTTCGAGGCCGGCTGGGGCGGAGTCGTGCTCAAAACCACCTCCGTCGAGACCGAGCCCGTCGACCTAGTCTACCCGATGATGAGCGCCCTCCACCACGGCGGCCAACGCATCGTGGGTCTCGGCAACATCGACCTGATCTCCGAACACCACATCGACGCGGTGGAGAAGCGCGTCGCCACGCTCAAGCAGGAATTCCCCGACCGCGTCGTGGCCGCCAGCATCATGGGCTCGAAGAAGGAGGAATGGCAGACGCTGGTCAAACGGCTGGAGGCCGTCGGCGTCGACCTCATCGAGTGCAGCTTCTCCTGCCCGCAAGGCAGCATGGGCGAGGAGCCCGGCGCCATGCTGGCCCAAAGCCTTGCTGCCAGCGAGCGCGTCGCCGGCTGGGTCAAGGAGGCCGCCCAGCGCTGCCCAGTCGTCATCAAGATCACGCCCCAGGTTACCAATATCGTCAAGGTGGCCGAAGCGGTGCAGCGCGGCGGGGCGGACGCGATCTGTGCGGCGAACACGATCCCGTCGCTGATGGGTGTGAATGTCGACACGTTCGTGCCGTACCCCGACGTCCAGGGTGCCAGCACGTACAGCGGTCTGTCCGGCCCGGCGACCAAGCCCATCACCTTGCGGACGCTGGCCGAGATCAGCAAGAACGTAGACATCCCCATCACGGCCACCGGCGGCCCGGTCACGTGGCGGGACGCGGTCGAGATGATGCTGGTCGGGGCCACGACCGTGCAGTTCTGCACCGCCGTCATGCATTACGGCTACGACATCATCGACGATTTGCAGGACGGCCTGGCGTTTTATATCGAAGACAAGGGCTTCGAGCAGCCGGCCGACATCATCGGCCGGGCCCTGGCCCGCATCGTCAGCCACGGCGAACTGCGGCGGGACGTGAAGATGAAGTCGTCGCTGATCGAGGAGCGCTGCGTCAAATGCGACCTGTGCTACATCGCCTGCCGCGACGGCGGCCATCAGGCCATCAGCATCGACGAGTCCACGCGCCTCCCGAAGATCGACTCTGAAAAATGCCTCGGCTGTCGCCTATGCGTGACAGTCTGCCCGGCGGAGGCGTTGACGATGGTCGAGAAGTAGCGGCCCGCGGCTCGCAGGCCGACGGCCGGCACGGGGGCCGGCCGCTACATTGTGTGGCAC
>JAGMDK010000045.1 GCA_023128695.1 Phycisphaerae bacterium | reverse complement strand
GGCGGGCTCTTATTCATCGAGGCGTGGACCGCTTCTCCGTACCAATCGCCACCAACGGCCGCCGACGCACTGTTGGAAGCCGCCTCGGCGGTGGGCGGCGGCAACCTGTCGAGCGGGCTGACGGCGACGGTGACCAGCGCAAACCTCTCCAGGGGCATCCACCAAAGTGTCGATCTATACCAGTACGGCATGTTGTGGCTAATGTTGGCGATGTTTGTGGGACGCACGTTGCCGATTGTGATTCTGGCGCGTTGCGCGGATGTCGGCTTCGCTGACGATCCGGCGCGCCTGCCGCCGTTGGCCTAGTAACTGCGATTCATAAGTTTCGCGAATATGGAGGGATGCTAGAACGCCGAAGAGCCGCGGGCCTGAAGCCCGCGGCTCTTCTGCAAGGTGTGATAGTTGAGCAATAAATGAAACGCGGTACAAGCCGCCTGGAGAAGCCCGATGAGCGTAGTCGGCCTCATTGCTGCTCGGGCCGGGTCCAAACGTTTGCCCGGGAAAAACCTCGCCCCGGGGGCGACAGGTTCACCTCCAAGCTGACTCGCAGTGCCCGATCTTTGAGGAGCTACAGGGGACTACTCGAACAACCCTTCCGCTTGCAGGCGTTTGGCCAAGCCCACGAGGTAGACCGAGCCGGTGATGCAGATCAGGTCTTCGCGGGTCACGCAGCGACAGGCAATCTCGTAGGCCTCTTGAAGAGTCTCGCCGACCTGCGCCATCTTTTGAGACTTCTCCTGGAAGCGGCTGAGCAACTCGTGCGGATCGACCGTACGCGGCGTGCCGGTGCTCGTGAAGATGAGCTTGTCAGCGCCAAGTTGAATCTGGTCGAGCATTCCGTCGATGTCCTTGTCTTGGGAACACCCGAAGATGATGACCATCGAGTCATAGCCCACGTTCTGCCCGATGGCCCGCATCAGCGCCGCCACGCTGGAGGCGTTGTGAGCCGCGTCGACGACTGTCCGCGGCAGCTCGCGGATCACTTCCAGTCGCCCCTCCACACGAACCTTGGCCAGTCCGTCGATCGCAGCCTGAGGCGAGACATCGAAGCCGCGTCGCCCGAGTTCGTCGATGATCCCCAGCGCCACGCCGCAATTGTGCGCCTGATGATCGCCGAGTAGCGGGACCCGTAGATGATCGAAGCGACTGGTCGGCGTGGCAATACACACCCGCGTATGAGGTCCGGTAATGCGAGAGGATTCAAACCGGTAGCTGAACTGGATATCCTCGCCGAGCGTCCGGATTTCGCACCCGGTTTGCTCAGCGGCTTTCCGCAGGACACGTTTCACGGCCGGCACCTGCGGGGAGCTGATCACCGTCACCCCGGGCTTGAAGACGCCGGCTTTTTCCGCCGCGATTTTTTCGAGCGTGTTTCCGAGTTGGGCCACGTGGTCGTAACTGATGCTTGTGATCCCGCAGACTTCGGGTTTGATGACGTTGGTGGAGTCCAGCCGGCCGCCGAGACCGGTTTCAATGACGGCAAGGTCTACCCTTTTGTTCGCGAAATGCAGGAAGGCGGCGGCCGTCATGATCTCAAAGAAGGTCGGCTCGTCACGTTCGAGGCGGTGAATAACAGGAGCGATTTTGGCGATCAGTTTGGTAAACTCGCTCTCAGTAATGAGCTCTTCGTCGATGCGGATGCGTTCGCGGAGGTCGACGAAGTGAGGGGAAGTATACAGCCCAGTCTTATAACCGGCATTCTCCAACATTGACGCTACCATGTGGCAGGTCGAGCCTTTACCCTTGGTGCCCGCGAGATGGACCGTGCGGATCTTCTTGTGGGGGTTCCCCAGTCCTGCCAGAATGCGTAACATCCTGGAAAGATTGAAGTTAGTATGATTGTAACCGACCCGCACCATCTTCTCGTAGTCGGTTTGGCTGTTCAGGAACTCGAGCGCGGCACGATATGTGCGGATCGAGCGCGTCTTAGTCCGAGAACTCGTCCTCTTCGTCGTGGACGGCCTGGAACGAACCGTGCGGACTGGTCGCTTAATGGCTGTTCGTGTCATAGGGCATTATAATAACGATTTGTTTGAGTGTCGTCAATAAGCTACGTCGTATTCCGCCCTGTGTCGGCGGTGGCCAGTATAATGGTAACACATTGTTTGGTAGAGAGTTACTAGCATGTCTGGAGCTTGAGCCCGGCGGCAATTTTGCAGTCGTGGTCCGTGCGCGTGCCCGCTGCACTTATATACGCTCAGACATCGCCAAGGTGCGGTAATAAGGATGGGAATTCTTATGCGGACGGTGCGGGTTGATCTGGGCGATCGCACTTACCAGATACACGTCGGGCCCGGCGCTCGCCGAGGGGTGCAAAATGGCGTTGACCAATTGGACGACGTTCGCCAATTGGTCGTCATCGCCGACAAGACCGTCGCCGGTCTCCACCTGAAACGGCTGATAACCGATCTGCGCCCGGAGCCGCTCGTTTTGACGTTCCAGCCCGGCGAGAAGAGCAAGTCGCTGCCCACCGTCGAGAGGCTCTGCGACCAACTGGCTGAGGCCGGAATCGAGCGGAATGCGGTGATCATTGCTTTCGGCGGCGGGGTGGCAGGCGACCTGGCGGGGTTTGTGGCTGCCACTTGGCTGCGGGGGGTCCGCTTCATCCAAGTCCCGACGACCCTGCTGGCCGCCGTGGATGCGTCGGTCGGCGGCAAAACAGGCGTCAACCTGGCGAGAGGCAAGAACCTCGTCGGAGCCTTTCACCAACCTCAAACAGTCATTATTGACACCGAATTCCTGGAGACGCTCTCAGCGCGCGACTATGCGGCCGGCTTGGCCGAGAGTGTCAAACATGCGGTGATTCGAGACTCGGTTTTTCTGGATTGGCACGAGGAGAATGTGGAAAGGATCGTGGCGCGGGACGCCGACGCGTTGTCGGACTTGATTGCGAGAAATTGTGAGATCAAGGCCGCGGTCGTGGCCCAAGACGAGCGAGAAGCGGGCTTGCGGGCGATTCTTAATCACGGACACACCATCGGGCACGCGCTCGAGCACCTGTTGAGCTACGAGTTGCGGCACGGCGAATGCGTGGCACTGGGTATGTTGGTGGAGAACGAGCTGGCCTGTGCCCGGAACTGGCTCGGCCGGGCGGAGGCCGAGCGCATCCGGGCATTACTGGCACGGCTCGGTTTACCGGCGACATTGCCTCGGCCGCTTCAGGCCGAGGAGATTTGCACGGCGTGCCGGGTGGACAAGAAAGTGCGCGTCGGGGCGGTGAATTTCATTCTCATGCCAGAAGTGGGAATGCCACGACGGGTTGCTGACGTCACGGATGCAGACATCGCGTCGGCGCTGGCGGTGATTGAGCCGGCTTCGTAGAATCGCCTTGCCGATGGATAATTCAAATGCGGTCGCGGCTGGGTGGCCCACGTTCTCCGAACGTGGGGGCCCGATTTTTCCCTTCGCTCAGCCTGTGTTGGTACGAAGTGCACCAGGCTGCTGGGGGAATGAAATCGTGAACCCACGTTGGGACAACGTGGGCCACCCGCCAACATGTTGATCGCTCTCGTCGCATGGAACAGAATCCCCCTTGGGGGCTGGGAGCGTTCACGGGCAACAATGTTCACGGTTACGGGAGTAGATCGCGAGGTCGAACGCCAAGTGCTTGGGCAAGCTTTGCAATGCTCTCGACGCCGACATTACGCTCGCCACGCTCGATCCCCCCGACGTAATTGCGATGCAACCCGGCCCGGAATCCTAGTTCCTCTTGGGACCAGTTTTTCTTCAGTCGACGATCGCGGACCCGGCGGCCCAGTTCCGATTTGATGTCCGCGAGCTTCATGGGTTGACATGACACTTGACGGCGGTATACTTATCTACACACGATCAGTGTGATGCGGTTGCGGTGGGCAGGGGATCGGGGATGGCGCTGGCGGCGGCTAGCGAAACGAGCGTGTCGGAGTTGCGTATCAATACGGTCTTGAAGGCAGGTCACGTGTAACGATGAAGGAGCTTCTCATGAAACGAATGGCTGTGCTCGTCTTTGTATTGGCTTTCTCAAGTGCGTTCGTGGTGCAGGCCGCACAGGATGCGGCGACCCCGGCAGGGCTTCAGCATGCTGAGCCTGGCTGGTCGGCACACTATCAGACACGCGATCACACGATCGACCTCGCGGAGCGCGTGCAAGCAGGCACTACAACCATCGAGGTGAAGTACGACGGGCGGAAAATCGCGAGCATCGATTTCAGGCGGGATAGCGATTCGGGGAACTTGGTCTACCAGCCCGCCGACCGTTGGCACGGTTACGTCGCCTACGATGGTTGCGATGGCATCGTGACGCACGTCAGTTTCTGGTATCTCGACCCGGCCATCACACCCCTCTATCTGGCGTTCACTCAGGACAAGTCCAAGCTGTCGGCGACTGCGGCGGTGTACACCAGCCCCAGTGGGATCAGTACCGCCATTATGCCCGGCACGATCCCGCCCGTGCCCAAGGGCGGTTGGGGCGGGACTCACCCCGACACCGGCAACGGCAACCCCGGCTGGCCCGGCAATCACCCCGACAATCCGTACGCGCCAAACGGCGGTCCCGGCGGGCACGCGGAGGGCGGCAACGGCCACGGGGGTCGCGGCGGTGACGGTACCGGGGATGGAAACGGAGGGGCCGGCGGAAACGGATCGGGATCGGGCGATGGCGGGGACGGCGGGCGCGGCTCCGGAACCGGCAACGGTGGAAACGGCGGAAACGGTGGCGATATGGGGAATGGAGGTGATGGAGGACGCGGGGGTATCAACGGCGGCGATGGCGGTTGCGGCGGCAACGGTGGAGCTCACCAAGGCAATGGAGGAAAGGGTGGTAATGGAGGCTCCGGCGCGCCGGCGAACGGAGACGGCGGTGCCGGTGGACGCGGCGGCAACGCAAACGGTTCGGGGGTCGGCGGAGTCGGTGGCAATGGCGGCGCGGGTACAGGGACCGGCAATGGGGGCCGAGGAGGCGACGGCGGAAACGGCGCTGGAACCTACGGGGGTGGAAATGGTGGAAATGGCGGCTCCGCCACCGGCGGTTCCGGCGGTAACGGAGGAAATGGTGGAACCGGTGGCGGCCCCGGCGGCGACGGCGGCGGGGGTGGGAACTCATCGGGCGGCCCCGGCGGTAATGGCGGCGACGGTGGTAACGGCGGACCAAACGGTGGCGACGGCGGCGACGGCGGCCAAGGCGGCAACGGGAATCCTGACGGATCCGACGGTGGCGACGGCACGCCATAGGAACCGATCAAGATCGTAAGCAAGGGCCGCAGCCGGCGCGGGATTCTCTTCTGCCGGCCGCGGCCCAGTTCTTCGGTCAGACCCCGGACGGGTGACCCACGTTGTCTCAAGGTGGGTTAGCAGTCCGTTGCACAAGGGGACCGCTAAAGGACCTTGATTACAACCAGCGTAATGTCGTCCTCCTGCGGGCAGGGTGGCCCACGTTCTCCGAACGTGGGGGCCCGATTTTTCCCTTCGCTCAGCCTGTGTTGGTACGAAGTGAACCAGACTGCCGGGGGAATGAAATCGTACCCACGTTCGGAGAACGTGGGCCACCCGTCACCCGTCGGCGCTGGCGGTGATTGAGCCGGCTTCGTAGAATCGCCTGGCCTATGGATAATTCAAATGCGGTCGCGGCATCCTCTTACGCCCCGCGCTCGCCGCAGCCGCCGGTTGCGCCGGCGTGGGCGCGCCGGATGTGTCTGCTGGCGCTGCTCGGGGCCACGGTTTGGTTTGCACGGGTCGGCCGCGGGCACATTCAAAACGAGGATCCGGACTTCGAGTATTTCTACAAGGCGGGGGCCTGGCTGCTGGCGCACGGCAGTCTCGACCCCGGCCATGATCTCGTGGACGGACGGTATGAGGAACGCGGCACGCTCGATTGGTACTGGCCCTTCGTGTCGCGCTTCATGACACTGTTCGCGCTCGTGCCCTACCGGTGGGCCGGTTACATTTGGCTGGCGCTCAACTTGGCGGCGATGTGGACCACGATTCGGCTCCTCGGACGCCATCTTTCCGGACTGCCGCCGAGGGACTGGCCGGTGACACAGTTGTTGCCGTTCTTGTTCCTGGCGGCGTACTGGCACTGGGAATTTCGCCTGAACCAGATCAATAACTTCACACTCCTGCTGTTGGTAGCCAATTTCGTCTGCTGGCAGCAGGGTCGCCGGGTACTGGCGGGCTTCTGGCTCGGGCTGGCGGTGCTGCTGAAGATTACGCCGGGGCTGCTCGTGTTGTGGTTCCTGCTGAAACGGCAGTATCGTACGGCGGGGGTGGCGGTGTTGACGGTAGTCCTGGCGGGGCCGCTAGCGGATATCATCGCGTTCGGCCCGTCCCAGACGGTTGACTCGTATCGGGTTTGGGCTGAGAACGCCGTTACGACCGGTTCGCACGCCGGTTTGATTCGCGCGCAGCGGGAGATGGATTGGCGCAACCAGGGGCTTGGCGCGGTGCTCAGCCGCTGGCTGCATCCGACCAATTACAATACCCATTTCGACAACGATCCGCGTGTGGCGGCGAAATACTCGGAGTCCGAGGTCAAGACCATCAACGTCGCTGCTCTGTCGCTGCCCGCCGTGGCACACCTAGCAACGGCGATCACGGTTGTCACGCTCGTGGGGCTGCTCTGGCTGGCGCGGCGGCCGGCCGGCAAGCTCTCGCCGTGGCAATTACGCTTTGAATGGGTGCTGTTCATGTTGGCGATGTTGTGGCTGATGCCGGTGTTGCGGCGGTATCACATGATCTGGGCTCTGCCGGCGATGTCCCTGTTAGCAGGAGGCATCCACTACGCGGGTTGGAGCAGCCGCTGGTCCAAGCTGGCCCTGAGCTGTATCGGCTTGGTGGTCCTCAGCCAGTTGGTGCTGCTTCACAAGCCGCTCGAAGCGGGTGGCACGATCCTCGCCGCCGTCGCGGTGCTGGCTTGTCCGGTTCTGTTGATGGTGTGGAGGCTGAGCCGGCACCCGGATGTACTGCCCGGGCCGGCGGGCGAACTCGGGGCGGAAGTAAATCATCAACCCGCGGTCCATCATGCGTGAGCGTTGCCGATACGATCGTCTGCTGAGCCTCGGGCTCGTTGTTCTGTTGCTGGGGGTCGGCCTCGTCTCGTTCAATCGGGCCGCTCGCGGGCGCTACGATTTTCACCACTTTTACCTCGATGCACGCTACGTGTGGGAGCACGGCGAGTTGAACCCGAATAACACCCTTCCCCGCTCGAACGAAGAGCGACAGTTGCCGTTTTACCTGCCGGTAGTCGCGCTGGCGCTGTCCCCGCTCACCGCCCTGGGGCGACAGCCGGCGGCCTTGGTGTGGGCGGCGGCGCAGGTGGCGACCCTGGGGTACGGCCTCCGCGTGCTGCGGCAGTGGGGTGCCGAAAACAAGGCAGACGCTCGGGGGACGGCGGCGTTCGCGCTGGCGACCTTGCTGGCGGTGCCAGTCTTATATGAAGCCGGCAAGTTCAATCAACTCAGCTATTTCGTGCTGGCGTTGGTGCTCGGAGCAACCGCGGCACTCGATCACAAGCGGCCCCGCACGGCCGGGGCGCTGCTCGGGGCGGCCGCCGTACTGAAGCTGCTGCCGGGGATTTTCCTGGTGTGGCTGCTCTTGAAGCGACGCTGGTCAGCCGCGGTCTCGTTCGTGGCGGCGGCGGTCGGCCTGGCTCTCCTCCCGCCCTTGGCTGTGTTCGGGCCGCACAAGACGGTCGAGTACCATCAGCAATGGTGGGAACACAACGTCCGCGGCGATTCGGCGGCAGGCCTGTTGAACGCCGACTTGCCCGAGCATTTTATCGATCGCCGGAACCAGTCGATTGTGCAGGTGGTGGCGCGGCTGGCGTGGCCGGAGCATCCGTACGCGGCCCCACGGCAACCCCTACGGCTCGATCAGCGAACGTGTACGTGGCTGGCATACCTGCTCAGCGGCGGTCTGTTTCTGGTGCTGTTGTGGGCCACGCGCAGGCCGTGGAAACGCCTGTCGATCCCACGCCGGCACGCGGAAGCCGCCCTCTACGCGCTGGGGATGCTCGTGTTCTCCCCGCTCCTGCGACAGTACTACCTCGTCTGGGCGGTGCCGGCGCTGGTGCTGTTGGCACGGGCGGCGGCGGACGAAAGTATCCGCCGGGTCCAGCGGCTGGGGGTGAGCGTCAACATAGTGGGTGGGGCGGGCCGCCGTGCCCGCCAGTACGGACCAATGGCGGCCGCGGAGGGCCGCCCCACCGGTTTACCCACT
>JAGMDK010000449.1 GCA_023128695.1 Phycisphaerae bacterium | reverse complement strand
GTCTGCACTGCCAGGGCTGGACGCTGGAGCAGGTGCTGGCTGAGATGCGCGCGTTCGATTTCGAGGACCTGCCCGGCAAGCACGACAACCTCCGCCAGGCCTTGGCGGCCGAAGCTGAGGCTGCCCGGGCGGACCAACCGGAGTAGTGGGCGCCGGGCGGCTCCGGCAGGGAGTGTGAAGTCGCCCTTGCATCTCCACTCGCGCTCATGAAGCCAGCTTATCCAACAGGCGGGTGAACTGTTACCATCCTGTCGAAATAGAACCTCCTTTGATTATCTTGCAACTTGTTGTCTGATATTACTCCGCGGTACGAAGAACCCGGGATTACGCGTTTCGTGCCGCGGATTGGGCCCGGTTTTGGTAAACGGCCAGCGCGATCGCCAGCCCAATCCCGATCCCCAGCCCGACAACGAACGAGAACGGCTCGTCCCCCGGCGGCCGCAGCCACGGCACCCAATGCCGAGCCAACACAGCCGCCAAGAACACCACAACGCTTACATGCCGGATATACAGCCTGCTCATGATCCCTCCGCCCCCTCCCGTTCCTCGACTTGGCCGGCATCAAGCGCGTTCGGCGGGCGGATGCGGTAAATAACCGCGGTTCCAGCGCGGGCCGCGAACAGGCGTTCGAGACACGACCACTCGCCATAACGCCCGTGCGCGGCTTGAACAACGTCCGAGTCCCCAAGCAAGAGGAAATGCGTGCCCCCATAGTGCCCCGCCAGGCGGGCGAAGGTCTGCTCGTCGGCGGTTTCCAGCATGGTCGAGACGTCGCTAGCTCGGCCCGGCACGTCAACACCCGGGTTGGTGTGGAAGTGCACGGCGACGATGCACTTGCGCCCGGTCAGGCCCGCGACAATCTGATACCCGACCTCCGGGTCGGCGACGAAGGTGGCTTCCAGATCCGTGTGGGTCCGAATCCACTCGCAGACTTCGCGCCTCTCTGCCAACATCGGCTCGAGGTCCACGAGGTACTTACCGGCCCGCGGCAAGCCTCGCAGGCCCGGGCCGACCGCCAGCACGACAAACAACGCGGCCCAGAACACGCGGGCCGGTTTCCCGGCGCGCGGCCGGTTCAGGTGCTCCACGCTCCGGCGAGCAAGACCGACGATTCCGACGGCGGCACAAACCCCCACCGCCAACTGCCCGTGCCAGAGAAACTCGTGCGGCAAGATAAAGGGTACTTTCCCGCCGGGCACTTGAGCCAGGAACGCCGCCCCCTGACCCGCCAGTCCGACCAGCAGATACGCCACGATCCAAAAGGCGTGCGGCGACCGGCGCACAATAAACCACACGCCCAGCAAGGCCAGCGGCACTACCAGCGGGGTTTGGGCGTGAGCATAATAAGTCGGGTACATCGATTCATCCGCGAAGAAGCTGAGCAGGCTGGAGCCGCCGGCGTGCAGCGCGAGCATGTGGAGCGCCAATGACGCGGAGAGCCCCCCCGCGACGGCCGCTACTACCAACATGCGCCCCAACAGCGTAAACCGCGAACGGCGGGCCTCTCCCGGCACCCGCACACCGCCCGCCGGAATGACGGCCTCGAAGACCGCGTGCAGGAATATCGCCCCCGCCAGGATTATGGCGCACAGCGGGTGATACCAGGCGGAGAGTGCTAGGCTAAGGCCCGTCAGCGGCGGCCAAAGCCAGGCGACACGACGGCGATGATCCCGCCGCGCGGGGCCGGTCGTCACGGCACACTGGTTCCAGCACAGCAGCCCCACGAGGTTCAACACTACGCCCTGGAGGCCCGGGATAGGCGCCATCACGTGCGTCAGCCAGGTGTATGAGCCGAGGAAGACGACCGGCAACACCACGACGGCGGTCAGGCGATCCCAGACCACGCGGGCCAGCAGGTAGAGCATGATCGGAAGCCACGCGTTGAACCAATACACGCTGTAGCCGTAGAGATCGACCACGGATACGCGGGTGACGGCCGCGAGCCCCGCCACCAGCAGCGGGCTGCCGGGCGCATACCAAAAGGGTTGCTCCGGGACGGTGGGATCGGCCCAGAACCGCCCGGCGAGCATATTGTGGGCCCAGGCCATGTCGCGGAAGGTGTCGTACAGAATCACGCGGTGCCCGTCTGTGACGACGGCAACGAAGACGAGCCACCCGGCGAGGATCACGAGCAGGATGACGGCGTCGGTCCGCCAACCCGCGAAACGGCTGTGCGACGTCTCCGCGTTCACGGGGGTACTTTAGCCGGGATTGTCCGAATGAACACCGCGCCGAAAAATGTAGCGTCCGGGCTCCGTCCCGGACGTAGTCGTAGGTGAGCGTTTTCCCGCATCCTACGTCCGGGACAGAGCCCGGACGCTACATTCGAGACAGAGCCTAGTCCTCATCGATCCGCCGCGTCGTCTTGTGGCGCTGGCGGACTTCACCCTGGGGCGGCTCGTCGGCGTTGGGGTTGCGGCCCTGCCAGGCGCCGGTGACCGAGTCCATCCATTCCTTGCCGCAGACGCGGTCGGCCTCGTCGAAGTGGATCAGGCACGAGTAATGGTGATCAAGGTCATCGTAGAACCACTGGTCGTGGAGGTCGGAGGTCGGCTCGCCGATCATCAGGCGCACATCTTCGCGGGCGTCGACGCCGACGGTAATCATTTCGAAGCGGTCCTTGGTGAACTTGTTCTGGCAGCCGGTGAGGACGACGAGTGCGCCCAGGCCGACGAGGATGCGCAGGGTTCGCAGGTTCATTCTCAATACTCCTTTGCCGCGGTTGTTCGAGCGCTGTGAGTATACGCCAAGCCGGACGGTTAGACACGGCCGGCGCGGCAAGGTGAGAAAGTGAAAAGGTGAAAAGGTGATAAGGTGATAAGGTAATAAGGGAGCGGCATTGGCAAAACCTTATCACCTTTTCACCTTATCACCTTCTCTCCCCGCCAAGTACGGCTGAAACTTTGTCAACGTCGAACGTACGGCTCGCCCTTCCACCGGGGGCTGGGTGGCCCATCGCTTTAGGGCCTGTCGATTTAATGGAAAACGCTCCTGAAAAAGTGCTTTTGTGGCTATGTTACCCCATCAATACCCCAGGTACGGATGGTGCAAGACACCCTTTCGTGAGGTTTTGTCAAACTAAATCGACAGGCCCTTTAGCGTTGGGGGACACGAATTGGCTGTGGTGTGCCACTGCTCTTGAGCAGTGTGTTCTTCGGCTGGCATTAGCATGGGCACTGCTCAAGAGCAGTGGCACACGGCCAGTGCTGTTCTAAGCACTGATGCCCAGTCGGAAAGCACGGGCGGACAAGCCGCCCCTGATACCCACGCGGCAGGCACTAATCGTCAATCGTCAATCTCCAATCGTCAATCGTCAATCTCCAATCGTCAATCGTCAATCTCCAATCGTCAATCGTCAATCGTCAATCGCCCCCTACCGCCCCTGGCGCTTAGCGGCCACAAACAGGGCGATGCTGTTCTCCGGGCGGGTGTTCAGCACGTCGCCCTTGCGGAGCCAGCCCCGCCGAGCCGTCATAACGCCGAAGCGGATCTGCTCGAACTGGTCGACCCCGTGGGCGTCGGTGTTGATCAGAATCTTCGCGCCGAGGTCCCGGGCCAGCCGGACGTGCTCGTCTTTCAGGTCCAGCCGGTAATTGTTGGAGTTGATCTCCATAGCCGTGCCCGTGCGGGCGGCCTCCTTGGCGATCGCCGCGATATCGATCGGCATTGCCTCCCGTTGATTGATCAACCGGCCGGTGGGGTGCCCGATGCAGTTCACGTAGGGATTCTGCATCGCCGTCAGCGTCCGCCGCGTGTTGGCCTCGATGTCGGTGCCCATTCCGGAGTGGATCGAGGCGATGACGAAATCCAGCTCCGCCAGCAGCTCATCCGGATAGTCCAGCCGCCCGTCGGGCAGGATGTCCACCTCGGTACCCATCCACACCGTGATGTCTTCCATCCGCTCGGCGACGGCGCGGACGTCCTTGATATGCCCGTGCAGCACGCTTTCCTTGAGCCCGCCGGCGATCGCGCTGCTCTGCGAGTGCTCGGTGATGCAGATGTACTCGTAGCCGCGCTCCTTGGCGGCCAAGGCCATTTCTTCGACCGTGTTCCGCCCGTCGCTGGCGACCGTGTGTATGTGCAAGTCGCCCCGCAGATGCCGCTCGATGATGAGATCACGCGGCACCTTCTTCAACTCGAATTCGCCGCGGTCTTCGCGCAGCTCCGGCGGAATCCACGGCAGGTCGAGGGCCGCATAGATTTCCTCCTCGGTCTGGGCGGCGATCAGGCGGTCGCCCTCGAACAGGCCATGTTCGCTCAGCGTCCACCCCCGCTCGGCGGCCCGCTCCCGCATTCGGGCATCGTGCCGCTTGCTGCCGGTATAGTACCGCCACGCCGCCCCGAACGATTCCGCCGGCACGACCCGCAGCTCCACCCGCAGCGACCCAAAGGGTTGATAGTCGACCAGCACCAGGGCCTTGTTGCCGCTGGCCGTGATCACCTGGGTCACGTGCTGGAGCTGCACGAATCGCCTGATGATCCGCTGTGGGTCGTTCGCGGCGCACAGCATGTCCAAATCGCCCACCGTTTCGCGGCCCCGCCGGAGCGAGCCGGCGAACTCAGCCCGTTCGACGCCTTTCATTGCCAGGACAGCCCCGCCCAAGAGCGTCGAGATTTTCCACGCCATCCCGAGCCGCGTGCGACCGGCGCTGCGTTCGATGAACTCGATCCCCCGCAGCATCTTGGTGACCATCTTGGGACCGAAGCCCTTCAGCGACGACAGTTTCCCGGCTTGGAGCGCTGTCTTCAGATCACCCAGCGACTCAATCCCGGCTTCCCGCCACAGCAGCGCCGCTTTCTTTGGTCCGATATTCGGCACCGCAAGCAGCCTCAGAACAGATTCCGGCACCTCGGCGAGCAGTTCCTCACGCAACGACAAGCGGCCGGTTTCCAGCAGCTCCTCTATCTTCGCCACCGACGATTTTCCGACCCCCTCCAGCGTATGCAATTCGCGACGGGCGGCGAGTTCATTGATGTCGGTGGCCAACTCGCTGATCGTCCGCGCGACCCGCCGATACGAGCTCACACGAAACCCGTCCGCGCCCTTGATTTCGAGCAAGGTGGCGACCTCGTTGAACACCTGGGCCACGTCGGCGTTGGTCATGCATAAGCTCCGGACTGTAGCGATCATCTCTTTATAGACCCCAAGCGGACGCCGAACAAGCCACGTTCCGGATACTTCCTATCCATATCGACAATCTGCGCTAAACCGACCCCGATCGCAACAGGAAGCCGCTGTCTGAAGTTGTAAACTCGGACTACCGCGGCTGATTCATTTTGCTTTGTCGCCAATGAATCTATGTGTTGGGTGGCCCAACGCTAAAGGGCCTGTCGGTTTAGTCGCCGCCGCGGAGCGGAGGTAGGCAGTCTCTGTTCGCCTGGCGGCGGGGGTTGCCTCTCTTTGCTCAACGCGCCGCCGGCTTTCTACCTGTTCGTCGCGATTCGAACTCCACTTTCCGGAATAAATGGGGACTTTCGCCGGCGCGCAACGGCTCCCGAGCCGCTTAAGCCGGGTTGCGGGCCGCCGCGGCGCGCAGTGTCCCCAGGAACCCCATCAACTTCCTTATGTTGAAGGCCGTGCAGGCCCACAACCACTCCGTCTTAACCTTCTCCAAGCCCCGCAATAGAAACTGACGAAGACCCAGAATCTGCTTGATCACCGCGTTGGGCGTCTCCGCTAAGTGCGCTCGCCGAGCGTATGTCTTTTTGCCGGCCGCCGTCTGCAGCCGCGCCGCCGCCAGGCGACGAACAGCCTCATGCTGATCGTGCGAGACCGTGCGCTGCTTCGCGGCGCCGGCTAGGCAATCTCCGGCCAAACCGCAGCCGGCGCACGATTGACTCTTGTATGCCCGGTACTCCGAGGCGGAGCCGTTGTCGCGAGCTTTCGTCTTGAGCTGGCTGAACGTCAACTTCCGGCCCGCCGGACACCAGTAGCAATCCCGCCCCGCGTCATACACAAACGCCGCCCGGTCCAGCTTGCCGCTCTGGGAACGCCGCGGCAGCTTCGCCCAATGTTCTTCGGCAACCGGC
>JAGMDK010000448.1 GCA_023128695.1 Phycisphaerae bacterium | reverse complement strand
TCAAGAGCAGTGGCACACCAATCCGCCAATTGAGGGTTGACGGAGCGGCCGCTGGTGCGAGAATCCTTTCTCGCACCTTGAAGAACGGGAATCCCGTCCCGCAACAAATGCAGGATAGGAATCCTGCCGACGGAGGGGCGAGATAGGAATCTCGCCCCAGCAATGCCGAGGTGAAGCGGTAGAATCGAAATGGCGTTGAAACGACCTCCCAAGCCGGCTTCCTTGACACTGAATCTCGCTCCGATGGTGGACGTGATGATGTGTCTGATCATCTTCTTCCTGCTGGCCAGCAAACTGGCCGACGATTTCCCCGTCGACCTGCCCTGGGCCATGGCCGCCACGGGGGTCGAGAGCCGCGATCTCGGCAACCGGGTGACGATCACCATTTGGCGGGCCGAGGGCGGTGACGAGGCGGCCGAGTACGTCGTGCGCGAGTGGGACGGCGAGCAGGTGACCGAGCGAAAGCTCCAGCCCGAAGAAGTCGAAAGCCTATTGCTGTCCCGGGCGGCCCGGGTGGCCAAGGAGCAACAGACCCTGCGTTGCGTGATCCGGGCCGACCGGATGGTGAAGTACGAGCACGTCGAAGTCGTCCTGCGAAGCTGCGGAAAAGCCAAGATCAGCGACGTCGTCTTCAGCGTCATCGAAGGGGCTCCCCAGGAGCAGGAGGAGCCGGCATGAGACGCAAACTGGAGCCGGCCGTCGAGTGCATCCCGAATCTGGCGCCCATGGTGGACGTGATCATGGTCTTGCTGATCTTCTTCCTGCTGGGCGCGTCGCTGGACTTGGCCAAGCAGGGCATCCTGCAAACCGAACTCGACCCCAGCAGCGGCCCGGGCGCGGGCGTGGCGGTCGAGATCAACCCGCTCATCCGCATCGCGCTGGCCGACGTCGAGGACGGCACCGGGGCCTTTGTTTTCCTGAATGAGGAGGGCTTAGGCGAGCTGGTCGACCGGCCGTACAGCTTAACCATGGAGAAAGAGTTAGGGCGGCGGGCGGCGCTGCGCGATTACTTCGGTGCTTTGTACCAGAGGCTGGAGGCCGCCGCCGGGGCCGGCGCTGACCGGGACAACCCGGTGGTCATCGGTGCGGAGACGAACGTGCGCTGGAAGTATGTTACCAAGGCCATGGACGCCGCCGTCAATGCGGGCTTCAAGAACATCCAGTTTGCGGTCAGCTTCCGGGCCGGCAGCCTCGGCGGGTAGCTCCACTACCCCACATTGAAGAAGAACCGCGGGCTGAAGAACGTGGGAACGTGGGAACGTGACAAGGCGATGGGTGACAGAGCACTAGCCGGTGGGACCGGTGAAAACGGGTGTTAATCATGAAACAGTTGGTTACCGCGTTATTGCTCATCACCTCCATTGTTACAGCGCAGCTTGCGGCCCAGGAGCGAGACGCGGAGCTTTCCGAAGACCTGCAACGCCTGGTTAGCGAGGGTAAGGCCGCGGAACTTGAGACGCGGCTCCGCGGGGGGCGTACGGCGGAAGAGAAGCACCTGATCGCGCAGGCCTACGCCAACAAGGCCCGCCGGGCACGCGATGCCCGCGACCGCAAGCGGGCGTTTGAGAAAGCCGACGAGAAATACCGCCTCTGGATTGACACCCTGGAGCGGGCGGCCCGGCGCGGGAGGTTGACCGACCGCGTGCGTTTGGCGGCCGGCCGGGTCCAGTACGCCGGCATGATCCTCTCCGGCCGGGCGGCGAACGACCTCGACGAGTTCGAGATCAGCCTCGGCCGCCGTGGCGACCGCAAGTTATTGGAGAAACTGCTCAAGGCGGCCCTCCAGCTTTACGAGCAGGCCGGGCGGGAAATCCCCTCGTCGGTGGATCTGAGCAAGGACGAGGAAGAAGACCTGCTGGCGGCCGGTCTCTACGATACCTTGCGAAGCACGCGACTCGATCTCATGCTAAACACGGGTTGGGCGAACTATTACCTGGGGGTGCTCGCCAAGAAGGAGAAGCGCGGCGAGTATTTAGCCGCCGCCGAGCGTGAGTTTCAGGAGCTGATCAACTCCGGCCAGACCGGGCAGATGCACTATCTGTGCTATTTGGCGTTAGCGATGACGCAGCGGGAAGAGGGGCGTTTTAAGGATGCGGAGGACAGCTTCCGGTACGCCTTGGAGGATGATGTCGAGTGGACCACCGAAGCGCGGATACGCTACGAACTCGCTCGGTGCCAGATCAAAGCCGGTAAATTTGACGAGGCCCGGACGACGCTTCGGCCCCTGGCGGAGAAGGACCTGCGGCATTTGAGTGCGGCGGATCGCCCGGCGCGGTTCTATATCAACCTGGCGCATCTGTGGTATGCCAACAGTTACCTGGTGGAAGCCGAGGTGGTTCGCCGCCAGGCCCGGGGCAGCATGTCGGAAACGGCGATTCTCCAAAAGGCGCGGCTGAGCCGTGAAAAGGGGCTGAGCAGGATGAACCGCTTGGCCGGCCAAGGCGGGCCGTGGCCGGCGCTGGTGCGTATCTACGTGGCCAAGAGTGTGAATTTGAGGAGGTCGCTACGGGAGTTGAGCGTGATGGAGTTGGTCTTCACGGCGGGGATGCAGACCGACGCCAAGCGTTACAAAGATGCCCTCAAGCGTCTGGAGGAGGCCTCGTCGCGTGAGGGCTTGAGCGCGAACCTCGCCGCGGACGTGCTCTTTGAAACGGGGCGTTGCCAATTCCAGCTCAGGCGCGAACGCGAGGCGGCCCTAGCTTTTCAGAAGCTGGCGGCCGAGCATCGCGAGCACGCCAAGGCCCCCCAGGCCGCCACCCTGGCGTATCAACTGTGGGGCAAGATCGCCGAGCGCAGCAAGCGCCCGGAGGATTACCTCCAACTGGCCGCCACCTTGCGGAACCTGATCGTGAGCTTTGCCGACCATCCTGATCGCGAGGAAGCGGTCTGGCTGCTGCCGCTGTCGTTGCAGTTGGCCCAGCGGTTCGACGAGGCCGCCGAGCAGTTCGCCAAGGTTCCCGCGGGGACCGAGAACTGGGAGGAGGCGCGCTATCGCCGCGTCATCTGTGGACGAAAGGCCGTCGAGGCGGCGCGGGAGTCGCTCGGCGTGGACGAGTACCGGGCCAAGGGCAAGCAGGCGGCCGAGGAGTTGACACGCTACGCCGACGAGGCCCTGGCGCGGTCCGCTTCGGCGCTGAGTTCTGAGGCGGTGCTGAAGTGGTCGGCACAGGCCCGTTTGACCGCCGGCGAGTTGCTGTTATCGCAGGGCGTGGAAGATCACCAGCGAGCCCTGCAATGCGTGGAGGCGTTTGAGACAAAGTACCCGGACAGCGAACTTGCCGGACGCGCCTGGGCGGTGCGGATTCGGGCGTATTGCGGTCTGCGCGAGTTCCAACACGCCGCCGAGATGCTCAATCAGTTCCTGGAGACGGCCGCGCCGGCCCAGATCGGCGGCACGCTGGCCGCGCTCGCCAAGGGTATGCAGGACGAGGTCGAACGATTACTCGAGGACGGCCAGACCGACACCGCCCGCAAACTGGCGACCGATTCCATAGCGGCGTTCGAGGAGTTGGAGAAGTGGGTCCGAGCCGATCCCCGCCGGGCCCAGAACCTGGGCTTCGTCCTCTCCGGACGGGCCCGGATGCAGTACCTCGCGGGGCAGTACGAAGAGGCCCGGCGGATCGTCGCCGAACTGCTGGAACAGGACCCCAAGAACGGCAACTACCAGCAGTTACGGGCCCTGATACTAACCGCGCGGCTGCCGGCGGACGCCGCGCCGGACCAGCTCAAGGAAGTTCAGGAGGCTTGGGCCGTGCTGCTGACCGATCCGGCGATCCGCACTTATGCCCCGCAGCGTTACTGGGAGGCGCGCTACAACTGGCTGGCCTTGGCGTTGCGGCTTGGCAATGCCGCCGACGTCGAGCAGGCGATTACCCAGGAGCGTGTCTGGTACCCCGACCTGGGCGGCACGCCGTGGCAGGAGAAGCTGGCCGGTCTACTCGCCGAGGCCCGGGCGGCGCAAGGCAAACCGCCGGAGACCCAGCGCGGCGTTCAGCCGCAACAGAATGAGGATTGAGGAATGAGGATCGAGGATTGAGGATTGAGGATTGGGGATTGAGGGTGAGTATCGTGCGGCCCTCGGCTGCTGAAGCTGGTGGTACACTTTTCACCGGCCCGGTGCCGATGCCACACTTTTCACCGGCCCGGTGCCGATGCCACGCGGCTATCAGTCCGCCGCAAAAGTCATGTAGCGTCCGGGCTCCGTCCCGGACGTCGTTGTGAAAGAGCGTTTTTCCCGCGTTCTACGGCCGGGACAGAGCCCGGCTGCCGCCCAAGTAGGAAGTCGAGCAGTGTGTAGTTGACTCCTGCATCGTGTAGACGTTGTCGAAGTTAACGTCCGCAATCAGCCTCTTCTTGGATGTGCCGGGGAAGTGGATCTTCTGGTTCGGCGGTCCGTCCGTTGAGCCAGACCTCCGACTCAGCGAGGTCGATGTCGTCATTCCAGATGACTCCGTACCCGTGGGAATCGGCCTGGGCACACCGGAAGATCGCCTCGTCTTGAAGGGGACGGAAGGCCTCACTCTGGAGGAGCGGGGTGCAATCGTACACCTTCCGCTCGCCATTCTCGAACTCGACCAGCAATGTTTTGCCGGGCTGGGGTCTAACGCTTCTGACTTTGGGATAGGTGGTTGTCATGCTACTCTAATCCGGGGAGCTTCTTATAGTCTTGAGTCTCCCACATCCGCTGGAGCTCGTTATAACGCGGCGTTCACCGGCGAGGCCCCTCCGGGGCCGAGTCCGGTGGAACGGCTTGTTATGCGGCTGTGACGTCGACGTACTCGATTTCAGAGCTGGGGGCGGGGACCGGTTCGCCGCCGGCCTTGAGCCCCTCGAGGTGGATCTCGATGGCCTCCCTGATGAGTCGGACGACCTCATTCCTCGATTCGCCTGCGGCCGCGCAACCAGACAGGTCAGGGACCCAGGCTCCCCAGCTTGTCGGCCCCTTCTCGATTACGACCATGTATCTCATCGCATCGCCCTTTACTTCAGCCCCGCCTGTTTCAGAATGCTGTTCAGGGTGCCCGGCGGCACGTCCACGCCGAGCTTGCCCGCTACCGTGACTATGCCAGTTTTCACCGAGTGCCTGAACTGGCGGTGACTCCCCGTGGTACGAACGTTTACCCAACCGTCGGCTTCAATTAGCTTAATGACTTCCCTAACTTTCATGCGCCCTCATGTGAATTCAGGCGTTATTTCAGCCGCATAACGCTCGGGGTACCGGGTAAGCTGCCGACTGGGCGTGGCGCGACGTGTGTGTAAGCACGCGGCGTGACGCGCCCAGGCGGTCCGCTTGACCGCGTTGTTAAGCCGCCATTTGCTGCACTTGAACAATTATACCACATTTCCATCTTCACCGCACGTCGACCAACCACCGCCAAGTCGCGTCCGCCAGCCAGATGGGGCGCTTCGAGACGGAGATTCTGACGACCCGGAAGAACCTGAAGTCCTTGATGGACGTGCCGGGGAAGTGGATATATCGCGCTGGCCAACGCCGCTCCCTGGACAAGTTGATCCTCGACCTGAACAGCTCGGTCAGCAAGACCTACGGACGCCGGGAAGGCGTGGCCTAACGACCAAGCTCACCTGCCGATTTCGAGCGTAGCGAAAAATCAGTCAAGTGCGGCGCCTTGTTAGATGCGAACTTTGACAATTGCACTTGACCTTGGCTCTACTTGCACTTCAAAGCTTGGGTGCCCATCTATAACCCAACCCCGTTGCTCAGAACTGTACCGGCAAATAATCAAATGCGGCTCCTGAAGTGAATTGGTGACAATCGCAAGTCGATAGCTGGGCGACTTAGTAGAGAATGCATTGAATTCATTTGGGGTCAATTCGCTTACCGGCAAAGTACCGGAAAGCCCCTTTACTTCAATCCGTAGCGTAGCTCTACCTGCGGTTGCTTCAAGGTCCCACCCAACGTTGTCATTTTCTACGCTCTCGACACGATAGCCAAGTTCTTCAAAATGACTCCGAGTCTTCTTGATCGCAGCCTCTTCTACTTTTGCATTATGCTCAGGATCTGTCACCCGGGAACGCGAGCCGTTCTTTTTGATTCTTTTACCCGCTACGAGCGCACTAACCCCTGACAGTGTGTTAGCGCTATCGGGCGAGTCAGCAAACCAAACATTTGCCTGCCCCATTCCACCTTTGACCTTGCGTGGAATCTCAAATGTGCGCTGATCTACAGGCAACAATACTGCGTCCTTGCTCTTGGCCTTAATCCAGTAACCCCTACAATTGTTCTTCTTATGCAAGGCCGGGGTGTTCTGAAACTCTTGGTGGTGGCGGTACACGGTTGCGCCCTTGTACCAACCAACAACTACTGTCCCTCCCTCTGGGCGGGCTGCTGTCCAAACCACGAGTACACTCGTAACAAAGTCTGACTGGTCTCCGCCAATTCTTTCGATCCTGATTTGCCCCTCACCAGGCTGCCCCTTTGCTTTTGGTGGCTGAACGTAACCATAGACAGTGTCCTGGTGCACTGCGAAATTGCATACTTCATGTCCCATGCCTTTTTCTTGAACATACGAACCGCCACCTTGGATTTGATCCCTGGCCGATTGTCCTTTATAGGACTCCATCCACCCGATGTTGCAAAAAAGTGTTTTCATAGTCTGTTAACCTTGACTAGCATCTAACAATAATTGGCTCTTCCGCAGAATCTGTG
>JAGMDK010000447.1 GCA_023128695.1 Phycisphaerae bacterium | reverse complement strand
GTCAAACAAGCGGCAGTGCCATTCGTGCCTGTCCCCTTTTTCTCTACGGCTCGCGGTAGGGCTGCTTCTGCTCGTACAGCTTCTGACGCTGCCGGAACTCCTCCAGCGTTTCGTCGGCCAGTTGAGCCGCCTCGGCGAGTTGGATGGCCTCGGCGATCCGCCGCCGGGCCTCGTCAAAGCGGCCGGCCTCTGCGCAGGCCGCCGCGAGCGTGTCGAGGTATTGCGGGCTGGAGTAGATGGTCGCTTTGCAAGCCTTCTCGGCCCAGGTGACGGCTTCCTCGCCCCGGCGTTGCTCGGGGACCGGACTGGTCGCCAGCACCCACGCCAGGCTGTTGGCAAGATCCGGCGACGCGGGGGCGTGCCGTAAGCCGTCCCGCAGGTTGGCTTCGACGCCGGCGTAGTTCTTCTCCTTCCACAGGATCGTGATCAAATCCAGACGCGGGTCCGGGTACTCGGGCGCGAGCCGCAGGGCCTCGGTCCATTCACGGCGGGCGGCGTCCGTGTCACCCGTCCGGTGTAATATGGCTCCGAAATAGAAGTGGACCTGAGGTGAATCCGGATATGATTCAACCGCCGCGCGCATCATTGCGATCGCGGCGTCTTGCTGCCCCGCGTCCAACAATGCGTTGCAGAGGTCCAAGCGGGGTTCGATGTAGTCGGGCCGGAGCCGCAGGGCCTCTTCCCACTCGTGTCGGGCCTGCTCTGCATCACCTTTCTGGGCCAGTAGCCGACCGAGATGGTAGTGTCCCGCGGCCGAGTCCGGCTGCAACTCCACGGCCTTGCGGACCGCCGCCAGGGCTTTGTCTGTCTCTCCCAGGCTGAAGAGCAGACTGCCTACCTGGAATTGCACGCCGGCGTTGTCGGGTTTGGCACTCAGGGCCCGCTCCAGGATAGGCAACGCCGCTTGCGAATTGTTCTGCATACGCTTCAAGGTGCAGAAGTCCTCCAGCAGGGGGATACTGTCAGGCCGTTGCTCCAGGGCTTCGCGCAGGAGCCGCTCGCCGTCTTCGAGTCGCCTCTGGGCAATCCGCAGCCGGGCGAACGTCTGCCGGGCCCGCACGCCGGAGGCGTCTATTTCCAGGGCCGTTCTCAGCGTCTGTTCCGCCCGTTCGGGATCCCCGCGCTCGATCAGGACGGCGGCATCCTGTAACCAGACCTCCAGGTGCAGCCCCCTTCGCAGAAGATCCATCTGAAGGGGGTCCGTGAAACGCGGCTCCCGCGGATTGACGGCGGCTTGTCGGCGGTGCCGGGCGGCCTCGGCCGTCTGGCCCCGGGCCGTGAGGATATCCGCCAGGTGCTCGTGGGCGGGACCGCAATCGGGTGCGCGTTCCAGCACGCGCTGATAATGCTCCGCCGCCTCTTCCCGGCGTCCCGCCACGCGGGCACACTCGGCCAGTCCGAAGTGGGCGGCGGCACTCTTGGGCCGTCTTTTTAGCACGGCTTGGAACAGCTCGGCGGCGCGCTGAGGCTCCTCCTGCGCCAGCAGACGCCCCAGCCGCAGGCGTGCCGGCTGGTATACCTTCTGTTTTTCCTCCGGGTGCTGCTGCAAGTATTCGGCTTGAACCGCGAGCGTCTTCTCATACGTGTCGGCGGCTTGCTTGGCGTGCCCCAATTGCTCATTGGCCAGGGCCAGGTAGTACCACCACGCGTACTCCTCCGGTTCCACCTCCGTGGCGTGGGTGAAACACGCCGCCGCGGCTTGCGGGAAACCGCGGGCAAAGTACAGTGCGCCCAACTCGCCGATCGTAGCGAGGTCGTCCGGCGTGCGTCGCAGCACCGTCCGGGCGGCCCCGATTTTCGTCTGGATGGCGAAGGGCAGTCCGCTGACGTCCACTTCGGGCAGGACAAACTCTGCCGCGGCGGCGGTTTTGGCGGAGGAAGCGTCGGCGGGGGTCGCCGGTGACGTCCCGTTGGAGTCCTCGCCGGCGCTGCCGGAGGCATCCTTTCCCCCGTCACAACCACAGCACCAGGCCGGCACAGTGACCAGCAGCAAGCCCATCAGCCATCGTTTCATGAGGTGTCGCGCCTCCAGCGCATGTTTGTATCCAGCAGGCCGTTGAAAAACGGGGACCGGCTCCAAGCCAAGCTACATGATACCCGAGAAAAACGCACCCCCGCGAGGTGCCGGTCCCCTTTTGGGGTGACTATTTTGGGGGCAGGACCACAATAGGTCGCGAACGACCGCGCGGGCTAAAGCCCGCGGCTCTTCGGAATTCTCGCACGGTGTGCCACTGCTCTTGAGCAGTGTCTTTTTTGACCAGCGGTAGCTTGGGCACTGCTCAAGAGCAGTGGCACACCGCCGGTGAAAAGCTCGGAATGACGGGTTACCCAAGCAGGAATCGATGTTCAGCGTGGCTGTTCAAGCCAGACCGCTCCGCTTTCTGAGGACCCACTCGATGGCCAGGACGAAGACCAGCCATAGTAGCAGCCCCCATGGGTCACGCTCCACGAGGTCGTAGCGCATGGAAGTCGCGACCCGCTGCCGGTCGTCCTTCCGCGCGAGTTCTTCCAACAACGCCGAGAGGGCGGCCAACTCAA
This sequence comes from Phycisphaerae bacterium, assembly GCA_023128695.1. GTDB lineage: Bacteria > Planctomycetota > Phycisphaerae > UBA1845 > Fen-1342 > JAGMDK01. Next base: position 1,963 of record JAGMDK010000447.1, on the reverse strand, counting down.
CGTAGCGGCCGCCGCAGGCCGTGGTCCGCTCGGCGGCGTCACGCAGCAGCGGCAGATTGGCGGTCGGGGCCCGCTGCTCCAGGTTTTCGTCGATCACGGCAAAGCGGGTGCGAGCGGTGAACTCCGTGCGGGCAGGTCCGGTGACCTCGTCCGCACGCGGATCAGCAGTGTCGTCGGTAACGCGGGCGAAGAACTCCAGAACGTAGGTGCCGGTGGTCAGAGCCGTCAGCCAGCCTTTCAGGTCCGGCAGCTCGGCCGACCAAACATCACCGATTCGCTCCAGGGCGATCACGATCGGGTCGGGCCGCGGCCCGGTCTGATCAAGCCGTCGTAAAGTCAGGGCCGTAGTTGGACCGCTCAGTTGGCGAGAAAAGGTTCCGGTGCCCTTTTTCCACAGGCCGCTGACCCCGGCCCGCACTTGTACCCGCTGTTCTCCGCCGGCCAGTGCCGCCAGCGTGTACTCGGGTTTGTCGGTCACGACCCAGGCCTGCGGCCGACGATTGGCGAGCCAGATCACGATCTGTCGCCATAGTTCCTGGTGCAGTGTGCTGCCGGCTTCAGAGGCCAGCGCCCAGGGCCAGGTGCTCTCCCACGCCGCGGCCAGGCAGCGTCCGCGTCCGGCTTCGTGCGCGACGAGCAAGGGCTGCCCCTGCTCGTCTTCCGCGAGGACCACCGCGGCCGGCTTGGGTGGCCCGAGGGCCGCCGCGCCGCCGAGGGCCGGTAGTTGCTGCCAGGCGGCTTGTTCATCGGCGAGTGTTTCCGAGTGGGCCGGACCGCCGGCGGACGAGACCGGCTTCAGAGCCGGGTGCCGCAAACCGGCCTCGGTGGGGACGAATCGCAACGGCCCGGTAACGCCGAACGTGCGATCATTCAATTGCACCGGGCTCACTTTGGCCAACGCCGTATCCATGTAGTTCGAGCCGTTGAGCAGCTCCCGCCCGCCGCTCAGCAGCAATCCGACGCCGCGCTCGCTCACGGCTTCGGCTAGGGCCTCGATGGCCGCGGTGGGGAGCCGCGAGCCGACCTGGCCGAGGACGACGACGTCGTGGCTGCTCCACAGTTCGGCGAGCGCTCGGGCTCCGTCCGTGTTGCTGTCTTTATCAAACAGAAAATAGCGTTCGACATCGAGTGTTGGATCGCCGCGCCAGGCCCGCGTGACGAAGGCGGACTCGTAGTGTGGCCCGTGTTCGACGTACAGCACCCGCACGCGATCGGCCACGACGTCCACGACGGTCGAAGTTGTGAAGTGTTCCCCTCCCAGCTCGTCCGGCAGCGTGAGGCGCACGGTCAGGCGATGCGCGCCCGGCCCGGGTGGTGACGTATCGAAACCCAGCTCGATGTGCTGGATGTCATAATTGATCTTCACCGCCGCGGCGGCCGCCGGCTGATCGTCCCAGAGGAGTTCGGCCTGCAACTGGTGGCCGCGGCAGCCTTGGGCCCGGCCCCCGATCGGCACGTGCAACAGGTCACGCAGCCCGACCCGCGCCGGCATCACCAGCGGGCTCAGTTCCACGAGCGGCGTCTGCCCGGACTCCGGCCCCACGCCCACCGTCAACAGAGCCGTCCGTTGGCTTGCCAGGTCTTCCGCGACCTGCCGTACGGCCGCGGTGTCGGCCGCATTCTCGGCTCCGTCGCTGATGACCAGGACCGCGGTCGGCGGCCGCCCTTTGACCGAACGCAACTCCCGCGCGTCGCGCAGCGCGCCGGCCAGGGCGGTGAGCGGTGCCTGGGGGTGGATTTTCCAGTTCGTGGCGGGCTCCGAGCGTGACCCGATACGCAGCACGCGGACGTCGTAAAGCTCATTAAGCTGCTCTATAACGGGGCGGGCCTGGGCAAGGGCAACATTGGCCAGCGCGGCGCGGCTCAGCTCTCCGTCGGTATCCGGCCTCTGGTCGGCAATCGCCATCGACTCGGTGCTGGCCGTGCTGCTTGACCACTCCGAGTCGATGGCGATTGCCGACCA
>JAGMDK010000446.1 GCA_023128695.1 Phycisphaerae bacterium | reverse complement strand
GGGAACGTGGGAATGTGGGAACGTGGGAACGTGGGAACGTGGGAACGTGGGAACGTGGGAACGTGGGAACGTGGGAACGTGGGAACGTGGGAACGTGGGAACGTGGGAACGTGGGAACGTGGAAACGTGAGGAGGGTGCCCCATCCCGTTTCGCCGGCCCGTAGGGCAGGCGAACGGGGTGGGGAACTGATTGGCGTGCTCGCGGCCCATCCCGGCGTGATCCTGCCGCGGACGATCCCCGGCGGCGGGTTCTAGACGCCGTGTGGGTGAATGGGGCCGACTCGAACTGTGTTAAATGGCGCGTCGCTAGGCGATGATGCCGAACAGATGCTTGGAAATCCCGCTTTCTTCCCGCTTTTCACTTGACGGAGGCGCGCTCATAGATGCCACCCGCCGCCTGGTCATCTACGGCCGGGACGGAGCCCGGCCGCTACAGCCGCCTGGATATCTACGGCCGGGACGGAGCCCGGCCGCTACAATTGCTTTCCAACGAACCGCCAGGTACACGTACCGGCTGGACCAGTTCCGCCGCGCGCCGGTATCATTCCGCTCTCTTGGAGCAGCGTGATTCCGGCTAAGAATGAGCGGGATTATCCCGAGAAGGATCATTCTGATGAATAAAAAGCGTCTGTTTGTGGGCAGTTGCTTTTCGCTGATCGCCACTTCGGTCTGCTTCGCCGTCATCGGCGCCATCATGGGCGCGCTGAAAGAGCAGTTCGTTCTCAGCAATGAACAGGTCGGCTACATCGGCGGCGCCGCCATCTGGGGTTTCACGGTCTCGATCTTCGTGCTGGGGCCGCTGTGCGATGTGTTGGGGATGCGCAACCTGCTGCGTTTCGCACTGCTCTGTCACGCCGCCGGTGCTCTGTTGATGATTTTCGCCAGCGGCTATTGGATGCTCTTCGGCGGCGCCCTGATCCTCTCGCTCGGCAACGGCACGGTCGAAGCGGCGTGCAACCCGCTCGTCGCCACGCTCTACCCCGACCAGAAAACCAAAAAGCTCAACCAGTTCCACGTCTGGTTTCCCGGCGGCATCGTCATCGGCGGCGTCGTATGTTTTCTGCTGAACCAAGTCGGCCAAACCGCCTGGCAACTCAAGCTGGCACTCATCCTGGTGCCCACGGTGATCTACGGCATCCTCTTCATCGGGCAAAAGTTCCCCGCCACCGAGCGCGTGCAATCGGGAGTGACATTCGGCGGCATGGTAGCGGGAGCACTTTTACGGCCACTATTCTTGATCCTATTGGCGTGTATGGCGATTACCGCGTCATTGGAGTTGGGGCCGAACCGCTGGGTGCCGGCCGTCCTCGAAGCTGGAGGAATCGCGGGCATCCTGGTGCTGGCCTACATCAATGGACTGATGGCAGTGTTGCGTTTCTTCGCCGGCCCGGTGGTGCACAGACTCTCGCCCACCGGCATTCTCGTCTCGTCGGCCGTCTTGGCCGGCATCGGGCTCTACTGGCTGAGCTTCGCGGAGACCCTGGGGATGGCAATCGCCTCGGCGACCGTCTTTGCCGTCGGCGTCTGTTACTTCTGGCCCACCATGCTCGGCGTGACCTCGGAACGCGTGCCCAAGAGCGGCGCCCTGGGCCTGGCCCTGATGGGCGGCATGGGCATGTTGATCGTCGGCGTCGTTACCACCCCGCAGATGGGGCGTATCGCCGACCGCTTCCTGCATGAGAAGCTGGCAGAGAATCAGACCGCCGCCGTGACCGTTTTTGAAGAGGTCGTCAACACGTACCCGCCGCTGGCGGAGGGTTCCCCGGGTTTATTCAAGTCCGAGATCGAGAAGGCCGTGGAAGGCGTGCGGCAGGTGCTCGCCGAAGATGCGCAGACCGGCGAGTTGCCGACTGAGACGGCCAACGCCATGCGCGGCGCCATCAGCAACGCCCCCAAAGATGAGGCGGCCGAGGCGGTGGTCAAAAAGCTCAAAGGCGTACTCGACCCCGCGGATAACTATGGCGGCCGCATGTCCTTCCGCTACGTCGCCCCCTTCGCGATCATACTCATCATCGTCTTTGGGATCTTGTTCCTCCGCGACCGCGCCGGCGGCGGATACAAAGCTGAGAAAATCACGTCTTCAGAGGACAAACACACGTAAGGCGCGTAGAAACCCTAGGTGTGCATCAGGTTTGTGGGGGGAGCACTCCGGCCACTCGCTACCAGTTGACACCGACGGGCGGCAAGCATTATCATTCCGATAACAATGCAACCGTGGTTCGCGCACGCGGGAGCCGAGTTGGATTGCGTTTCATCAATAGTGCGGTGATCTTATTGTCCAGATGGGTCGCGGGCCTGAAGCCCGCGCGGCGCTCGATAAGACAAGATCATTGCGCCTTGCGGAGGGCCGCGCGGGCTAAAGGCCCGCGGCTCTTCTTCAAGGCAGGATCGTCGTGTACTTGGAGCAAAAAGAGTGAATAACGGCACTACTCCCGACGAAGATCACGCCGAACCCGGGCCGCCCGACACCAGGGCGGAAGAAGCAAACGCCGGCGTTTCCGGTCTCGAGCCGCTGCCGCTCGACCTGATATCGCCGCAATTCACCATCCGGGCCGTGCTGACCGGGATGGTTCTGGGGGGGCTGCTCTCGGTGTGTAACATCTACGCGGGTTTGAAGGTCGGCCTGGCCTTCAACATGTCCATCGCCGCGGCCCTACTAAGCTACGGGTTGTGGATGGGACTCTACCAGTTGAGTGGCCGGCGTATCCGACCGTGGGGGATCCTGGAAAACAACATCAGTCAGACCGCCTGCTCCTCGGGCGCATATGTGTCGTCGGCGGGACTGGTGGCAACCATCCCCGCGCTCACGATCGTGACCGGGCAGACGCTGGATTGGCACTTCCTGGCGTTGTGGCTGTTGTCGGTCTGCCTGCTCGGAATCGTCGTCGCGATCGGACTGCGACGGCAAATGCTGCTGGTCGACAAGCTAACCTTTCCGGTGGGCACCGCCTGCGCGGAAACGATGCGTGGGTTATACGCGAAGGGCAGCAATGCGGCGGCGCGGGTCTTGGCTTTGTTGGCGGCCGGCATTATCGCGGCCGGCTTGGAACTCACCAAGTACATCGGAGGGGTGAAAGCAACAGCCTGGGGACTAGGGGCGTATGCCATCCCGGGCAGCGTAAGAGGCTTGAGTCTTAAGCCCCTCACATTCTCCCTCGAGACGTCACCCTTTCTCCTCGCGATCGGCGGGCTGATCGGATTCCGGGCGTGTGTGTCGTTGTTAGTGGGAGCCATCATCGCGTATGGATTTCTGGCTCCCCCATTGATCGAAAGCGGCACCATGCGCCTGACAACCAGACAGCCGCTCGCGATTCTGCCGGAAGACATAGACGTAGAACAGGAATTCAAAGCCCACAAGCACGGCCACCTCGAATATGACACACGTCACCACCGGCTGACGTATAAAGGATTCATGTCCGAGGCTGAGCGTGCTGAATTCCAAACCCTCAGTGCTGATTTGTTCTTTCAGGAGGCTGTGCAAAAGCTCTATCTCAGCTCGCAACTAACGTTGCCGGAAATCCGAGACTATACGACAACCCGTCGTATTCGAATCAGCGAGCAGCTATCTGATTATCCCGAGGGATTCGTGATTCCGCAGCGCTGTGACGGCATCGTGCGCTATGACACAAGGCGCAACGTTTTGATCTCGGTGGGGGCAATCAACGCAAGTTGCCGCACCGCCGTGCTGAAAAGGCTTGAGGAGTACAACGCGGAACAACCCGATCAAGCCCCGCAGGTCCAGGCTTTCCGCACTGCTTTCGAACGACTCTATGAACGTGGACCACGGATCTCTCTACCAACCAGCGCCGTCATCCCGGACGCGCTCGCTCACGTAGTGCAGTACGACGATGCTACCAAGTCATTGCAGGTACACGGCGTTCTATCGCTGGACGATCAACAGGCTCTCCCAGCGTGGGCCACAAGTACGAATGAGGCCGACTTTAAAGACACGATAGACACGCTCATGGCCGGCACAAGACTATCCGCCGCCCGGCCGAACCGTCCGAACTTCACTGACATGCTGACGTGGCTGATCTGGCCGGGCGTGACAATGATGGTCGTGTCGGCGCTGGTATCGCTCGGTTTCTCCTGGCGGTCGATCACGGCGGCGTTCGTGGGGCTGTTCGGGAAACGCGCGGGACCGCCGGCCAGCGAAACGGGCGAGGTGGGCCGCAATTTGTTCATCGGGGGACTGATACTGGTGCTGATCCTCTCAGTCTGCCTCCAGACATCTTTGTTCAAGATCCTCTGGTGGGCGGCCGTGATTGGCGTGTTGCTGTCGTTCGTGCTGGCGCTGGTGGCAGCGCGAGTGTCGGGCGAGATCGGCATCACCCCCGTAGGCCAGATCAGTAAGGTATCGCAGCTTGTGCTGGGGGGGCTGGTCCCGCGTGTGCCGGCGGCGAATTTGATGGGGGCCTGTGTGGCCGGCGGCGCGGCGAGTCAGAGTGCAGACCTGTTGCATGATCTGAAATGTGGGTATCTGCTGGGTGCGTCGCCGCGGTTGCAGGGGCTGGCACAGGTGTTTGGAGCGTTGGCGGGGGCCTTGGTTGCGTCGGTAGCCTATCTCCTGTTGGTGCAGGACCCGAACGTCACGCTATTGGGTGACAAGCTGCCCGCACCAGGTGTGTTGGGTGCGAAGATGGTGGCCGAACTGTTCCAGAAAGGCTTCGACGTCCTACCGCCGGAAGCTGGTATCGCCATGCTCGTGGCCGCCGTCGCTGGCGTGATCCTGGCGATCGTCGAGAAGGCGGCGCCAACCCGGTTGCGACCGTGGATGCTCAGTGGAACCAGTGTTGGATTGGCCTTTGTGATACCCGCCTCTTACTCGCTCACGATCTTCCTCGGCGGTCTGATCGCGCTTGGCTTGAGCAGATTCATCAAGAGCTGGACGGCACGTTTTCTAATAACAATATGCACCGGGCTCATCGTGGGGGACACTCTCACGAGCTTTGGTACCGGGATTCACCGGATGTTGAGCCAGTAGGCCGGCCTAACCGTGCTGTAGCGGCCTGCGGCCCGCAGGCCGTCGGCCGACGAGCCGTCGGCCGCTACTGCTATTCTCTTCGCCGGGACAACGCCCCCGTCGGACAGGCTCCGGCACAGCGGCGGGCGGCGGTTTGCAAGGCCTTTTCGAGCGGCTCGTCCAGCGGCACGTCCACACGCACGTCGAATCCCCGGCCGATCAGCGTCAGCCCCAGCGGCTCGCCGGCCTGTTGGGCGAGCTGGATGCAGATTCCGCAGAGGATGCACTTCCGGGGATCGTAGGTGATCTCAGGATGATGATAGGTGCGCTCGGTTTTCCGTTGCGAGCCGCGATAGCGTGCCGGATCGGCACCGTACAGCTCCGCGTACTTCCGCAGCCGACATAAGTCACGCTTCTCGCAATCGCAATACGGATAGCCGTCCGCTTTTTCATCGACCGGCGCGGCGTGGTCGCTCAGGAGCAATTCCAGCGCTGCCCGCCGCAGTTGACGTATCTCGTCCGTCTCGCTTTCGACGACCATGCCGTCCTCGGCAAGCGTGGCGCAGGACGGCACGATGCGGCCGGTGTCCTTGATTTTCATCAGGCACGCCATGCACGACGTGTTCGGTGTGCAGGCCGGGTGATAGCACAGGGCGGGGACGTCGATCTTCAGCTTGCGGGCCGCGGCGAGGAGGTTACTCCCCGGCGTCACCTCAACTTCCTGGTTGTCTATGACCACGCGCGGCATACTGCAAGCTATCTTCTCATGTGTGGCACAGGCTTCCAGCCGGTGGGACGGCCGGTACGGAGCCCGGCCGCTACGTTGTGTGGCACAGGCTTCCAGCCGGTGATTATTGTGGCACAGGCTTCCAGCCTGTGATTGTTGTGGCACAGGCTTCCAGCCTGTGTATCCACCGGCTGGAACCGGTGCCACATGGTTTTTTTATACAATCTTGATGGCATCCTCCGGACACCACGTTCGGCACACGTCGCACCGCGTACACTTGTCCGTGTCGATTTCGTGTTTCTCGTAAGGCCGCAACGCGATGGCGCCTACCGGGCAATGCTGGGCGCAAAGTGTGCAACCCGTGCATGTGTCAGTCACGGAATATGTAATCAGCTTCTGGCACTTGCCCGCCGGGCAGCGGCCTGCGAGATGCGCCTCGTATTCCTCGCGGAAATAGCGCAGCGTTGTGAGCACCGGGTTCGGAGCCGTCTTGCCCAGGCCGCACAGACTGCCTCCCTGCACCATGTGGGCCAGGTGTTCGAGTGTGTCCAGGTCATCGTCGCGGCCTTCGCCGGTGCAGAGCCGCTCGAGGATTTCGAGCATCCGCCGCGTGCCGATCCGGCAGGGGGCGCACTGCCCACACGATTGGCTTTGCGTAAAGGTCAGGAAGTAACGGGCGATGTCGACCATGCAGTCGGTCTCATCAAGCACCACCAGACCGCCCGAGCCCATCATCGCCCCCACGGCGGTCAGGGCTTCATAATCCACCGGCGTGTCGGCCAACTCGGCGGGCACGCAGCCGCCGGAGGGACCGCCGATCTGGACGGCCTTGAACGTGTGGTACCGGCTTCCAGCCGAAACCATGTGGTTCAGATTGTCAGTAACCGTGTGGCACCGGCTTCCAGCCGGTGATTGATCTGTTTTCACTCCGCCGCCGATGTCTTCGACGATTTCGCGGATGGTGATGCCCATGGGGACTTCGATCAGCCCCCCGCGACGGATCTTGCCGGCCAGGGCGAAAACCTTGGTGCCCCTGCTGGTTTCGGTGCCGAGCGCGGCGACCTTCGATCGACGCCAGCAGAGCGGTTTCCTCGCCGCAGACGAACGCTCCGGCTCCTCGCACCACATGTAGGCGGAGCTGATCGCCGAGCAGACCGCCTTCTATGCAGCGATCCAGCGCTTCTGTGATGCGCTCGACAGCCAACAAATATTCAGCACGGATGTAGAAATAACCCTCCGTCGCGCCAGTAGTCAATGCGGCGATCGCGACGCCTTCAATAATGCGGTACGGGTAGGATTCCATGAGCATCCTATCCATGAACGCTCCGGGATCGCCTTCGTCGCCGTTACAGATGACGTATTTCGTCTCACTGGTTGTCAAGCCATTGCCGGTCCCCGCCGCGCGTACTTTGGTCCACTTTTGCCAAGTTGGATAGCCCGCTCCGCCGCGGCCGCGGAGCCCGCTGCGCTTGATCTGCGCGATGATCTGCTCGGGCGAGAGCTGGCGGCACTGCCGGAGAGCCTGGAATCCGTCGCGCTCCAGGTATTCATCGAGGTCGAGTGGGTCGAGGTTTCCGTAGTGCTCCGTAGCGATATGCTTCTGACGATCGAGAAACGCGGCTACCGGCGGGTCGCGCAGTTCGATCACGCGCTCGGCCACGGCGTGGCGCGTCCCGTCGTCGCGCAAGATATCCACCGCCGTGGCGACGGTGTTTCGCAACCGCCGCGTTAGCAGTCTATCGGACTTAGGGTTCGAAAACACCGTGGGAGCGCGCCCATGTGGGTCGGCACCCCAGGGTCCAGACACCGAAGAGAGGCATAGAAAGCCACAAAACGGCTAAGTCCGACAGACTGCTAGGCCGTTCGGCTTGAAATGCCGGCGGACAATGGTTTTCACATGTTCCGGCCGCACGCGGCTGTAGAGTACCGCCGGCTGCTGGGGAGCTATGATCTCAAGAAACGGCGTCTGGTGGCACATGCCCACGCAGCCGACACGCTTTACCAAGGCGTTCGAGCCCGTGACGGTGAGGGCTTCATGTAGTGCGTCGTGGACATTGTCACTGCCGTTGGCGATACAGCACGAACCCATCCCGAGCCGGATTTCGCCGGTGCTCGAGGAAGAGCCGCGGGCTTCAGCCCGCGCGGTACTCGAGGAAGAGCCGCGGGCTTCAGCCCGCGCGGTCGTTCGCGACCTGTTATGGTCCTCTCTTGCGGAGCACCGCGCGGGCTAAAGCCCGCGGCTCTTCTTCAAGAGTTGAGACACATCATCCGGGCGCGTATGCCCGTGCGTGACCTGATCGATTTGCACCACCGGCGCCAGCGTGCAGCACCCCAGGCACGGGACAGTCTGGATCGTGAACTTCCGCTCGGCGTCAGTGTCTTCATCCGGCCCAATGTGCAGGCGGCGACGTAATTCAGCACTGATATGCGGAGCGCCGGCCACGTGACAGGCGGTGCCGTGACAAACCCTGACAACATGTTCGCCGATCGGCGTGCGACGAAACTGCGGGAAAAACGACGCCACGCCGGCAAGCTGCGCCGGCGCGATCTCGGTGATCTCACAAACTCGCCGCAAAGCTGCTTGCGGCAGATAGCGGTAGTGGTCCTGAATCCCGTGCAAAATCGCGATCGTCGCGTCGCGGGCGCTGCCCATACGAGCCACTATCTCGCCGACCGCCGACAGGTCGACCTGCTCGGCGATGGGCAGGCTGATTGACTTGGATTCACACACGTCTTCCGAAGTTGAGTCGGGTTCGACAGCCGCGAGTTGTGCCAAGACCTGTTTCGGCGGCACGACGTGCGAGCCGCGCAAAGTGAGCAGCCATTTCGAGCACGTCAGGAAAGCGGCGGCGGATATCAGCAGAACATACGAGAGGTATCCGGTTCGAGTATCACGCCCGAGCGAGGCGGCGGTCTCGCGCTCGTACACCGCGTGCAGGTTGGCGGCGTGGGCCGCATCGGTCTCCCCTTTCTCCAGCAGATCATCCACATGTGCTTCGTATTGTGGTGTGCGCAGCAGCGCGGCGAGGTTGTCCACCGCCATGACGGCGATCGCGAGTAGGGCGATCACGCCGGTCGTCGCCGTGAGCACAGCCGCGGTGCGCTGTCGGTGGGACCTGCTCATGCTGCTCCCGCCGGGGCCGCGCCGCCGGTCGCGCGGACACGCTGCCGGGGGCAGTAGTTATAACATCGGGCGCAGAACAGGCACGCCGACCGCACGGCACGGAGATCCTTGATCGCGCCGTACGGGCACGCCTCGGCACACAAGCCGCAGTCCAGCTCCTTGTCCGGAGTGATCGTTACGTTCCACCAGGATATGCGCGACACGAGTGACAGCAGCGCGCCATACGGACAGATATACCGGCAATATGGTCGCCCGATGAAAACGCCAAGCACCAGCAGCCCGCCGCCGATCAGCATCATGTCCAGTGGCCCGGTAAAGCGGAAGAAGCCGACGAACGGGTCGAAACGGCAGATGACGAAATCGCGCTCCTCGGCCGGCAGCGCGGCCAGCCAGATCGCCAACCCCAAATACACCCACTTGAACAGTCCGAGCACCTTGTCCAGCCGGCGCGGCACCTGCACCGGCCGGAGCAGCACCAGTTCCTGGATCGCGCCGAGCGGGCACACGCCGCCGCAGAATACGCGCCCGAAAAACACCGCCATAACCAGCGGCAGGAAGAAGGTCACGATGACGACATACGAGATGGCGTCCTCCGGATCGGTCAGGGCGACGACCACGTTCTGGATCGCTCCTATCGAGCAGACACACCCCTCGCGGTAGAACCCGAAATAAACCAGACAGCCGATCGCCAATGCGACGAGCCCCGTACGGCTGCGAAGTCTGAGCACGATCCAGGCGCCCAAACCCAGGGCAACCGCCAGCACGAAGACGTCGGTGATTTCACGCCATTGGGCACGCGGCGGGTAATACGGCACGATCGGCGTGACGTACCCCTCGCCGATGTCCTCCTCAATCGGCGCGGCACTCACCGGGCGTTCATACTCGTACTGCTGAGCGAGGGCCGGCGAGATACAGAACAACAACATCACGACCGACATGAGCACCGCGAACCACGCGCGGTTTGTGTGGCACAGGCTTCCAGCCTGTGGAGTGTGGCA
>JAGMDK010000445.1 GCA_023128695.1 Phycisphaerae bacterium | reverse complement strand
GTGTGGCACGGGCTTCCAGCCTGTGGAGTGTGGTACGGGCTTCCAGCCTGTGGAGTGTGGCACGGGCTTCCAGCCTGTGGAGTGTGGCACAGGCTTCCAGCCTGTGGGATCACCGGCAAGATGCCGGTGCCACACCTAGCTATATTGGGCGCACTAAGACCCGGGATTACGCTCATAGGCCTCGTCCGGGCACACGTTGGCGATCTCACAGCGGTTGCAGTCAAGACACAGGATGTGCCGCACCTCGAGCCGGATCGAGCTGAGCCCGGCCGGCTCCTTGCAGGCCATCACGCACTTGCCGCAGCCGTTGCAGAGCTTTTCATCAATCGTGTACTCGTATAGGTTGTTTCGCGGGTCGTCCGGATCTACATAACCGATGACCTTACGTTCGATCGCGTCGCGCGGGCAGAGCTTCCGGCTCGGCATCCGCTGCTCGTCGATCGCACTCTTCACGTCGAAGTAGGCCGGACAGACGAAACAGCGCCCGCACTTGGCATGATCGTTGACGGCCCGCACCGCCGACAGCGGCAGCACGCATTCCGTCGCGCAGCGCTCGCACACCTCCACTCCCAGGGCCCCCAGCCGGCTGTTCACACACGCTTCGGGATTGATCCGCCAAGCACCTTCGGCGTCCGCTTTGAGCGAGAGGTATGTGGCGATACCGCCGAGACCCACCAGCGTCGCCCCACGAACGGCGTGCCCGAGCACCTGGCGCCGGGTGGGTTGTTCCTTCACGACGGCTCCTCACAAACACCGGCTGGAAGCCGGTGCCACACGTTCATAAACACCGGCTGGAAGCCGGTGCCACACGTTCACAAACACCGGCTGGAAGCCGGTGCCACACGTTCATAGAGTCCTGCCCCCTTTTTTTCAACCGGTTCATACACGATGATCCGCAAGCGAACCGTATCCACGACATATATACGGCCGCGCGAATCGACCGCAACGTCCATGTTCTTGCAACCCGGATCGAAATCGCCTTCGGCCACGACCGCCAACAACTCGCCATCCTTATTGTAGATCTTCACGCGCGGCTTGGCCTTCTCGACGGTGACGACGTGACCGTCCGGCGTCAGCGCGATATTGGTCGGGTTGCAGCAGCCCGTGAAGCCGGCGGGATCGCGGCCGTCGAAGTGGCCGAACTGGCTCACGCGCTTCCCGTCCAGCGTGAAACGCTGCACGCGATGCTGGCCGGGGTTGCAGGCGTGGATGACGCCGTCGCGGTCCACGGCGAAGTCGAGATGCTGATTGGGCAACAGGAAGCCGCGCCGGCGGTTGTCCTTGCCGATCTTGTTCACGAACTTGCCGTGCCGGTCGTATCGCAGAATACAGCGGTCCAGCAGATCGGCCAGAAGCACGGCGTCATCGGTCAGGCCGATGGCCGTGATCCGCGCGATCCGGTCTTCGTCGCGCCAGGTGTCACGCGGCTTGCCCGCGCGGTCAAAGAGCTGGACCTGACCACCCTGGCCGACATAGACCGTGCCGTCGGCCGCGACGGCGATCGAATAGCCCTTACGCTCGGTCTTCCAACTCCGCAACACCTCGCCCGTCGGCGAGTAAACCACCACCTTGGAATCGCCGACGGCGTAAAGGTGGTCTTCGGCATCGACGGCCAAGCCGCGCAATTCCTCCATAAACTGATCTTGTCCTGATCCCTTGGTGTCGATTACGCGTAGTTTGCGATATTTCAGTGTGGGCTGCGTTGTTTGAGCCCCGGCGGGGCGACGGAACATAGCCAGGGGCGCAAGCCCCTGGAAGTCAGCCCCACCCTTTGGTGCCAGCCCTGGAAGGGCGACGGAAGCGTACGTCCCGGCTGACTCCTTCCGTCGCCCTTCCAGGGCTCTGTGCGCAACGACGGTCTCGTACCCAGGGCTTGCGCCCTGGGCTATATTCCTTCGTCCCTCCGGGACTAATGCACCGCTCTCCACATGCTCCGGCGCTGACGCACCGGCCGTCGCCGAATGGCCCACCTCGATGCATACCATCTTCGTCATATCGCGCAGGACCAGCTTGCCGTTCGACAACGCCATCGGGCCCCACACGTCGTGGCCGTGGAGCACCTGAGCTCTGTCCAACTCGCGATACTCGGCGGCATTTACATCGAGCAGCCGCAACATGCCGGTCTTGCCCTCCAGGATGAACAGCAGCCCATCAGCCAGTATGAAGCTGCCGAGCTCAAACGTTGCTTGGCCGCGGCTATTCCAAGCTGTCTTGCCGGCCAGGTCGAGACAGGTCAACAGACCCCGCTTGTCGCGACTGACGGCGAACAGATGGTCCTGATACAGAATGGGCGTGTGTACGGCCGAGGACCACTCATCATTGACCCAGTCGAAGACCGCCTCGGTCGCGAAGTCGTCGCCGGTCTGGGTGACCCGCGGCATGATGCTCCCGGCGTCGTACCCCGAAGTCATGAAAACGCGGTCCGGGGCGATCCCGAGCGGCGAGGGAGCCACCGCGATGTTGTACTTGCGCGGATGATGTCAGAGCAACCGGCCATCTGAGGCCCGCACGCCCAGCGGGCCGAAGAGCGTGCACCAAAGGTACTGTTTCACGCCACACAGCTCGGCGGGCATAACCGAGGAGTGCGACAGGGGCCACTTCTCGGGGTTCGGCGTCCGCCAGATTTCCCTGCCGGTGGCCTTGTCGAACGCGATCATGAGGGCCTCGCCGCCGATCCCGAGGATCACGCGGTCCGGCTCGATCAGCGGGCACTGCCCGTTGTACCACTCCGGAATCTCGGCTTTGTAGTCCTGGACGAGATTCTTCCGCCACAATTCCCGGCCGGTGGCGGCGTCGAGGCAGTGGAAAACGCATTTCGGGTCGAGCGAGAAGACGTACTTGCCATCCACGGCGGGCACCGTGCGGGTGATGCCGTGGTTGGGGCGGATACGACGCTTTTCTTTGAACCGCCACTGTTCCTGGCCGTCCTCAAGATTGAGGCAACGAACGAGCCACTCATTGGCCTTGCGATCGTAGTCATTGAGGTACACGCGCCCGGAATGAATCGCGGCTCCGGCGTACCCCTGGCAGGCCTCCGTGGTCCAAAGCACCTTGGGTCCACCCACCGGCCATGTCCGCGACAGGCCGGTCTCTTTCGAGATATTGTCGCGGCCGGCTCCTCGAAACTGCGGCCAGTCGTCAGCAGCGACCGGCGCCGCCAACAGCGTGCAGCCAGAGAAGATTGATATCCATCGTTGCAAATGACGCATTAGGTAAATCCTAAAGGCGCATCGAGGTTCGAATCAGCGCCATCAGCCCACGGCTGACACAGCCGTGCCACTGCTATCGAAAAACCATTATAAGTATTCCGCCCACCGCGCGGGGAGGGTGGCTTTTGTCAGTTCTTGTCCAAATGACCGCTCGTGATGGTGGGGGGCACCCCCCACACATGAATGTAGCGACCGGGCTCGGTGGGAGCGTATAATCAGGCCTGGTGATCTGAAAGGACTGTCGATCGCCTACGCCGACGTGTTGGCAGGTGTTGTATGAAACCCCCCGGACTACCACTGACTGACCTACTCCCATTACTGTCACTGTTGCTCCTCGCGCTGGGCGCGTGGCTGTTCATCACGGGGCGCTTCCCGAAGCGGCAGGGGGACACGCCCTTCTGCCGCAAGTGCGGCTACAACCTCACCGGCCTCGCAACGGGTGCCATAAACGACCGCTGCCCCGAGTGTGGCAGTAGTCTGATCCCCTCGGCGATCGTCATCGGCGAACGGCGCATCCGCAAACGTTGGATGATCGTCGGTGTCGTCCTCGGATTGCTCGGGCTAGCAGTCTGTCGGACTT
>JAGMDK010000444.1 GCA_023128695.1 Phycisphaerae bacterium | reverse complement strand
CCACGTTCCCACGTTCCCACGCTGCCAGCGACCGCGTTGGGTTGCAGCCCGTCGAGCAGCCGCGGCGGATTGTCATCGACTACTCGCAGCCGAACATCGCCAAGCAGATGCACGTCGGGCACCTGCGGAGCACGGTCATCGGCGACGTGTTCGCGCGCGTGCTGGCGTTCGAGGGACACGAAGTCATTCGACAAAACCACATCGGCGACTGGGGTACGCAGTTCGGCCTGCTGATTCGCTGGTATCGCGAAAACCCGCTGCCGACGCCCGAGACGCACGCCGATGTGGTCGACGCGATCGCTGCCGATTACAAAGCTGCCAACGAGCGCTTCCAGACGGACGAGCAGTTCGCCAGCGAGGCCCGCCTGGCCGTCGGGCAGCTCCAGTCCGGCGAGCCCGAGGCCCGGCGACTCTGGGAACAGATGTGCGCCGTGAGCTGGCAGGCCTTCACCGAAATCTACGAGAAGCTCGACGTCTTACTCCAGCCGGCCGACGTGTGTGGCGAGAGTTTCTATAACGATCGGCTCGCGCCGCGGGTGGCTGAGCTGCGCGAGAAGCTGCCGCCGCGCGAAGCTGACGAGCGATCCACGGGGTCCTGGGCCGAAGTGCGCGATGATCGGGGCGCCGTGTGCGTGTTCATGTACGACGAGAAGGGCGAGCCGCGGTTCAAGAATCCCGACGGCGAGATGCTGCCGATGATCATCCAGAAGTCGGACGGGGCCTACCTGTACGCGACGACCGACCTGGCGGCGATTCACTACCGGATTCACGAACTCGGCGCCAAGCGTGTGATCTACGTCACCGACGCCCGGCAGAAGCTGCATTTTGAGATGTTCTTCGCCGCCGCCCGGGCTGCCGGCTGGATCGGCGACGACGTGACGGTTGAGCACGTGACGTTCGGCAGCGTGCTCGGCACGAATCGCAAGCCGCTCAAGACCCGCGCGGGCACGCCGGTCAAGCTGCGCGATCTGCTCGATGAGGCCGAGAAGCGGGCGTTTGCGTTGTTGGAAGAGAGGGGCCGAGGGGCCGAGAGACCTGGGGACCATGGCGAGGAAGGCGCTGAGGAGGCGTTTACGCTGGAGGAGAAGCGCGAGATTGCCCGGCGGGTCGGCATCGCGGCGGTGAAGTACGCCGATCTGCGGAACGATCGGAATTCCGACTACGTGTTCAGTTGGGACAAGATGCTGGCGTTTCAGGGGAATACCGCGCCGTACATGATGTACGCCTACGCCCGGATTCGCTCGATCTATCGCAAGGCGGCCGAGCGTTTCGGTTCGCCGGATGTTTACGCCGCGGGCGTGACCATCGCGCTGGCGGACCCGACCGAGCGGGCTGTAGCACTCCGGCTGGCGCGGCTGCGCGAAGCGATTGACCAGGTCGCGGCCGAGCTGACGCCGCACACGCTCTGCACGTATTTGTACGATCTGGCGACGGAGTTCATGCGGTTCTACGAGTCCTGTCCGGTGCTTAAGGCTCCGGATGAGGCCGCCCGCCTGAGCCGGATGCGGCTGTGCGATCTGACGGCGCGGACGTTGAAGCTTGGGCTCGGGCTGTTGGGGATTGAGGTGATCGAGCGGATGTAGCGTCCGGGCCCCGTACCGGCCGGAAACGTAGCGGCCGGGCCCCGTACCGGCCGTAGATGGTGAGTCATGCCCCGACCAACGAAAAAGTTCCCACTACGCAACCTGAGCACATACGGCCAAAGCCATGCCGTGCGCTTACCGGATTTCGACTACTCCGGCGACGCGGATATCCATCTGACGATCTGCGCGGAAGAGGGCGCACCGTTCCGCGATGATGGATTGGCGGCAATAGTTTGCGAGAACGTCGAGTTCTATTCACGCAAGCTGGGATACCGTCTGTACGGGTTCACATTGATGCCCGACCACCTTCACGTGCTGTTCTCGCCAGCGGATTCGGGTAGGCCGCTGAAGGATTGGCTGCGGGACTTCAAGAGCTTTACAACGAATCGTTTTCAGAAGCAAACCGGCAAGCGACGATTATGGCAGGAATCGGGACACGACCACGTTTGCCGAACTGCCGAGACCGCGGAGAAGGTATTGATATAAGGGGGTATCCGGTTGACGCAA
>JAGMDK010000443.1 GCA_023128695.1 Phycisphaerae bacterium | reverse complement strand
TCGATGTCAGAGACCAGGCCTGGCCGCAGGCGGCGCTGGCCAGCGTGAACGCCAGTAATCCCAAAATGTACGTATTCTTGTGGCCGATCTTGGCTCCCAGCCAGGTAACCGTCGTCATCGCGATGGCCGCCCCGATCAGGTAGGTGATGACAACCCATTGAACACCGAAGGTGTCCGTGTTGAGTTCGGCCAGCATCTTCGGCAGGGTGATATTGACGATGGTCGTGTCGAGCAGCGTCATGAACGTGCCGATCATGACGATGAACGCCGCCACCCATTTGTACTGGATGCCGAGCACGTTGGGGAACTGCGGGGCGTTTGTCATTCGCCTTGGTCTCCGTCGGGGCCTAGCGTGTTCAATAGCTTGCGAGCAGCGGCGGGGGCCTCCGTACTGGTGGTTTGGATGTCAGGCACGACGCCACGCCCGTCGAGGCGCACGCCCTTGCCGGTCAGATAGTCAACGGTTGGGACCCATAGTATCCACCCCTCGCCGATCTCAAACCTTTCGATAGACAGCATTGCCCCGGCGGTTCGTTCCCCAATGATGGTGGCCCGCCCGGTTTCCTGGAGGCCCGCGACCAGAGGTTCGCAGGCGGAGACCGCTCCGCGGTTGACCAGCACGGCCACCGAACCGCTATAAATCGGTTCGATCGGCTGCACCTCTCCGCGGAATGCTCCGTGGTCTTTGATGAGGGAATCAAATTCGTCAATCGAGCGAATCGAAGTCACCACGGGGAACTCGTCGAGATCGCCGGCGAGTACCCGCGCGCGGGCACGACGGTCGAAGAACACCCCCATGTCTATCGGCGACTCGATGAGGTGGGCGGCAACCCGGCTCGAGATGTACGTCCCGCCGGCGTTACCTCGGAGGTCGATGATCAGGCCGCGCGGGTTGCGTTCGGCAATATCGGCAAACGCCGCGTCGATTTCGTCGTAGGATTCCCCCTCAAAGTGTGCGATTCGAAGCGTGACGATGCCCTCGTCCTCGCTCAGCGTGATCGCCTCAGCCGGGGCGAAGGGCGAGGCTTCCGAGGTCTCGGTAAGCTGGTCTTCAAACTCGGGATTCAGTTCCCGCCCCACGTAGCAGTGGGTGAACGGCAGGTGCTTAGCGGCAAGAATCCACGCCATCAGGAATTCGGCATCATCCCGGGCCTTCCGGCTGGCGGCCCGCAGCCGCCGGAGAAACGCCCGCGTGCCGGGAGCATCGTAGGCAGCGGAATCAAACAAGTTCTCCTTCAGTATGGCATCAATCCGCTCGACTAGGGCGGGGAAGTCTGTCTTCGGGTATTCCGTGGCATTTGCCGGCTCCAACGTCATCAGGCCGAACAGCCGCTCATTGCCCATGGAGTGCAATTCGATCGGCCGGTCACACGAATAGAAATCAGCGCGCAGCTTTGCCCGTGGCGACAACACCACCCCGCGTGCGAAACTGTCTCCCTCGGGAAGCGGACTGCGCCAATGCAGAAACGCGCCACCCGGCATTCGCTTGTCCCCAAACACCGTGACGAAGAAGCCGGGGATGCCGCCGAGCAACTCACCCACCGCCCCCGGACGGCTGTTGGCTTGAAAGCCATCCTTGGTTGGCTCCGCCGCAAAAAGTGTCGTCGTCGAACCAGTGAATGGACCGATCCCGCGGACATGAGAGGTCAGCGCGTACAAACCTTGTGGCACCCCCTCCATCATGCCGGGGGACTGGTTGCGATGCGGAACCACAGAGGCACATCCACAGAGCCGCAGACACACCAGACAAATCACCAACCGTGTGAAGTAAGTTCTCATGGCAATGCTCCTGAATCGCCCGGATTGTACGCCTTACGCTCGGGTGCACACTTCACGTCGTGCAGCATACCAGGGCCACGCGACGCAGCCCACCGACCGCCGAGAAGTTCTCACGTATGCTGGATAGAGATGTTGCGCCACGTGCTCCGGCGGCTCGGCGACGCCGCACGGGTTGGGAGCGGCTCGTGTGCTGGCGGTAATCACTCTTCCACTCCCAGGAATGGATCGTCCATTCCCGGGAATGACTCGTCCACTGAGCCCAGGGGACGCTTCCCGGAAGGCAGCGGATCGTCCGCGGGGTTCCGGGACTCGTCCCCGGACCTCCCGCACTCTTTCCCGGGGCTCCGGGAGTCTTCCGGGGGCTTCTGGGGACCATCCCGGGGGCTCCGGGACTCGTCCCCGGACATCCGGCACTCTTCCCCGGAAGCCCCGGACTCTTCCCCGGATGTCCGGCACTCGTCCCCGGAAGCCCGGCGACGGTTGCCGGACGGCCCGGAATATCGCCCACATGGCCGTAACGGCCGGCAAACGCCCACTTTACAAGACTTGGGGCGTTGCCTACCATGGCGGTATAGCAGTAGCGCCCTGGGGGCGATGGCACGCCGGGGCGGTCCACGCAGACCTTCCATAGAAGGAGCGATAGATGGCTGGTGATTACATCCCCGCCGGCGACGCCCAGTTCCACGCCTGGCAGAACAACTTCATCGTGTACGTCAACAACCACCTGTCCGACCTGGGGCTCGTGGCAGCCGACATGGTGGACCTGAACAGCACCGCCGCGACGTGGACGACCGACTACCCGGCCCACACCGCCGCTCAGACCGCCGCCCAGGCCGCCCGCCAAGCCAAGGATGGCGCCCGCGATGGGTTCGAGGGAACCATCCGGCCGCTGGTGCGGCGACTCCAGCCCGGACGTGGACGACAGCGAGCGGGCCGCGATGGGGATCACCGTGCCCGACCGCGAGGGCACGCCCGAGGGTCCGCCCAAGACCCGGCCGGTCGTCAGCGTGGACACCAGCCAGCGGCTCCAGCACACGATCGCGTTCGCCGACGAGTCCACGCCGACGCGCAAGGCCAAGCCGGACGGCGTGATGGGGGCGGAGATCTGGGTCAAGGTCGGCGACCCGCCCCCGACCGGCCCGAGCGAGCTGAGCTTCCTGTCGGTCGATACGCGCACGCCGTACGTGGCCGACTTCCCCGGCGAAGACGGCGGCAAGACCGCCCACTACATGCTCCGCTGGGTCGCCACGACCGGCGAAAAGGGACCGTGGAGCGAAACGGCCAGCGCGACGGTGGGGGCATAGGAGGCATCATGGTTCGCACACCAGACAAGGTTTCCGTGCGATGCGCCTGCGGGGATACCCACGAGTTTTCCCGGCAGCACGCGGGTCGCATCGCTCGCTGTCCGAAGCTGAATCGAAGGTTCCGGGTTCCTGACTGCGATGGTACAGCCGCGTTCATTGATGAAGCGCGGCCACCCGCGAGTTCCAACGAAGCCGCACCACCCGAGACCCAAGCCAATTCGCCAAGCGTCGGCATGGGTGGACGGCTCGTCAAGCGGGTGACTGACCTCTACGACGCCCACAGACAAAAACGCGAGCTTCATCAACAGACGCATTGTCGGTGCCCCCATTGTAATGCGGAAAACCTGACAGCAGATTTCATGTGCGCAAAGTGCGGGTGCCCACTCCACGATCAACAACAGGCATTCCTTTTCATGGAGAAGAGGCGCCAAGAAGCTCATGAGGTCAAGCTGGCTCGCGGCGGGGGCGCTCACCCGCCGGCAACTCCACCCCGATTAGAACATGGCCACGTCTCGCAAGCTCCTTCAGTAAACGTCCATATGCCGAGGCGCACGTCAAGTCTCGGTGTTGTCTCTCTGATACTCGGCGTCGTAGCGTTCCTTCTCTGCTGGATCCCGCTGGTCGGGATGCTGAGCATTCCGTTGAGTGCGCTCGGCCTTTTGCTCGGGGCCATCGGCTTGCTCGTCGCTCTCATGCGGCGGGGTTCCGGGATTGGGTATCCCATCGGCGGTGGTGCTGTTTCCGGGTTGGCGCTAGCCATCGGAATCGCACAGGTCGCTGCGGTGGGTAGCGCTGTTAGTGGCGTGGCCGAAGCCATGGACGAGTCGCATAGGCAGCAAACGCGCACGAACCAAGAGGTCGTCGCTTCCGCTTCTCCAGGCGGGTCGCAGCGACCCCGGACGGCGCGCGACAGTGGTGGGCCAAGGCCAACGAAGCCGCCCGCGCCAGCAGAAGCTGAACACAAGCGCCCACAACAGGCAGAGGCACAGGCGACCATCCCAAACGATGTCACATACACGATCATCAAAAAGTACGTTTTACGCAGCATCAAAAGAAGCCTCGATGTCCGCCTGAATCGCAAGGTGTCTGAAGACGTCCTTCGCGCAATTGCCCTGCAACTCAAAGACTCCGATCCGAACACATACGACCGAACTTTCATCTGCTACTATCTGCCCGGGATGATAGTCGACGCAGGAGCATGGGCCACGACCCACTTCAACCCGAACCTGGAGGTTCGCATCCTCGGCCTAACAGTCGAAGAAGAGAAAGCTCTCAAGCAGCAGCCTGACGATCCGTCGCGAGAAGTAATCGGCAGTTGGCTCGACGAAAGGCTGCACTTCGGGCACAGGGTCACGATTTTTCGTCAGAACGGCAAAGTGTTCATGGAAAACAAGTTCCCAGATGGCAGTAGCGGCAAGAAGGAAATCGTGGAGAAGCCATCTGGCAGCGCAAGGAAGTTTGAGAAGAAAGCCGGGAGTAGCGTTGGTGAGTTCTATTTGATCGACAAGAAAGGTGATTTGCAGCTTTGGGATCAAGACGGTTTGATCTCAACCGCAAGAAAGATCAATTGATCACTGCTGACCCAAAGCCGTGTAGCGTGTAGCGGGGTTGGTGCGGCAAGCCGCACCCTACCATTGGCTGAAAGCTGAGGGCTGATAGCTGATCGCCGAACCCCGAACCCTGAACCCTCCGTCGCTGATTCGCGGGCGAGACGCCCACGCTACCCACTTTCCGGCCAGAGAATCTCAGGCCTTCCGTAATCATCAGTGCCCCTTGCTGTGCTCGATGCCCACGGTGACCGACAGCCCGGGCTTGAGCTGCGGCCAGCGGTCGTCTCTCTCGATCGCGATCTTGATGGGGACGCGTTGGACGACCTTGGTGAACTCGCCGGCGGAATTGTCTCGTGGAATCAGCGCGAACTTTGCCCCCGTGGCCTTGCCGATCTTGATGACCTTGCCGCGAAAACGCGGGTTGAACGCATCCGCGTCCAGGTCAACGCCATTGCCGACTGCCACGCCTTCGAGCCTGGTCTCCTCCAGGTTGGCGGTCACGTAGAGGTTGTCCGGATCGTAGATGCTCACGACCGGATAGCCCGGCGAGACAAAGTCGCCGGCGTTCAGGAACTTCTTGGCCACCACGCCGTCAAATGGCGCCAGGATGCGTGTGTGATCAAGATTCGTCTCGGCCACGTCGAGCACCTTGCGCGCTGCCTCGACCTGGGCTGCCAGGAACTCGGCGTTTTTTTCTTCCTCCTCGGCCTCCAGATACCCCAGTCTGGCCAGCTCGAGCGCCTTCCCGGCCCGTGCGACGCCGTGCTCTGCCGACTGCAAATCATGCTTGGCGATCTCAACCTTATTGCGGGCCGCCTCGGCCTGGGCTAGCTTCGCGCGTGCGATCTCCAGGTTGGCCTGGGCGGTCTTGTACGCCATGGTGGCTGCGTCGAGCTTCGACTTGGGTACGGATTCTTCCTCGAACAGCTTCGTAAACCGCTCGTAGTCCTGCTTGGCTTTGTCCAGGGTGGCCTGGGCGGACCTCACCCCGTCTGTTGCGGCCCTGATGCCTTCCTCGATGTTTCGTGCGGTCAACTCCAGGGCATTCTGGGCCTTCTTGTAGCCGTCCTCGGCAATCGCCAGGTCCCGCTCGGCGATCGCGATCTTCACGTCGAGTTC
>JAGMDK010000442.1 GCA_023128695.1 Phycisphaerae bacterium | reverse complement strand
TGGGGCGGCCCTCCGCGGCCGCCATCGGACTGTACTGGCGGGCACGGAGGCCCGCCCCACCCACTATGTTGACGCTCACCCCTTTGGTTCGTACGTCCGTGTCAAAGCAGGTCTCAACGTAGCCTCAGCCGAACCTCGCAGAGCCCCGCCTCTGGTCGCTCGCGGTCCTCGAAACCCAACTTGCGGGTCAGGCTGAGCATCGCCTGGTTGTCGGGCAGCACCTGGCCGACGATCTCGCCGGTCCCGCGGCCGCGGCAGTAGTCGATCATCTTCCGCAGCAGTGCCGTGCCCAGGCCCGTGCGTTTCAGGTCTGAACGCACCATGACCGCGAAGTCGGCCTTCGTGTTGTCCGCGTTGGTGACGGTGCGGACGACCGCCAGCGTTTCCTGCTCGCCCTGTTTGTTCGGCGCGATCGCGATGAACGCCATCTCGCGGTCGTAGTCGATCTGCGTCAGACGGGCCATCTCCGAGCGCGGGATGTCGCGGGTCACGCCGAGGAAGCGGAAGCGGAGGTCGTCCGGCGTGAGGCGGGCGACGAAGGCCTCGTGGGCGGGGCCGTCCTCGGGACGAATGGGACGCACGAGGACCTCACGCGGGGAGGGCGAAGCTCCCGCTGAGCCGTGTCCGGCAGGCAGCATGATCTTTTCCTCCAGATTGCGGGGATAGGGCCGAATCGCAAGGCGTTTGGACCCCGCCGTTGTGGTCTCGACCGGAGCGACGCGAATCCGGGCGTCGAGCGCCAACACGCCCTGGCTGTCCGCGAAAAGCGGGTTGATGTCCAACTCGACGATCTCGGGCCGATCGACGATCAGTTGTGAAAGCTGGATCAGCGTCAGGCAGATCGCGGCGAGGTCGGCCGCCGGGCGATCGCGGTACCCTTGCAGGAGCTTGGAGACTCGCGTGCGAGAGATGAGATGGCGGGCCAGGCTCATGTTGAGTGGCGGCAGGGCGACGGCCCGATCGACGAGCACCTCCACCGCCGTGCCGCCGCGGCCGAATAGGATGACCGGCCCGAAGATGGCATCGGTGGTCATGCCGACGATCAGTTCCTGGGCCAGTGGGCGTTGGGCCATGCTTTGGACGGTGAAGCCGGAGAGCTGGGCCGTGGGGAAGCGTTTGGACACCCGGGTTAACATGAATTCCGCCGCCTCACGGACCTCAGCGGAGGTGTCGAGGCCGAGCGCGACGCCGCCTACGTCGGATTTGTGGGTGATGTCAGGCGAGAGGATCTTGAGCGCGACGGGGAAGCCGATCTCCGTGGCCAGCGCGGCGGCCTCATCCGGCGCGGCGGCCACCCGGGTCTCGACCACCGGGATGCCGTACGCGGCCAGAACCTGCTTGGCTTCCGGCTCGGTGAGTAGCTCCCGGTTTTCGGCCAGGGTCGTTTCGACCACCGCGCGGGCGACGCTCGGCGTGGGCGTGAAATCCGTCGGCGCCGAGGGCGGCACCTCTGTCAGAATCTGCTGATTCCGCCGGTAACGCACCATGTGCATAAACGCCCGGACGGCGTTCTCCGGCGTGTCATACGTGGGGATATTCGCCTCGGCGAAGATGCGGCGGGCGTGACCGGCGGCCTCGCCTCCCAGCCAACTCGTCAAGATCGGCAAGTCGGCCTGACGAACGAGGTCCACAATGCCGCGGGCCGCGACGACCGGCGGCGCGACCGCACTCGGGGCATTCAACACCAGAATCGCATCCACGCCGGGGTCAGCAACCAAAATGCGAAGGCTCTGCACATACGTCTGCGCGTTGGCGTCGCCGATCATGTCGATGGGGTTGCCGTGCGACCACGTCCCGGGCAGCAGGTCCGCGAGCTTGCGCATCGTTTCGTCGGAGAACTCGGCCAGTTTCCCGCCATTCTCGACCAGGGCGTCGGTGGCGATCACGCCCGGCCCACCGCCGTTGGTCAGAATCGCCAGCCGATCCCCCTTGAGCGGCTGCGAACGCGCAAGCGTCTCGACGGCATCGAACAGCTCGTCCATGTCGTAGACCCGCAGGATGCCGGCCCGGCGCAGGGCGGCATCGTAAACGTTGTCGGAGCCGGCCAGGGCCCCGGTGTGCGAGGCCGCCGCCCGGGCCCCCTCGGCGTTACGACCGGCCTTGATCACCAGCACCGGCTTGTTGCGGGCGGCGGCACGGGCGGCCGACATGAACTTGCGCGCCTCGTCGGCTCCGATCGACTCCATGTACAGCAGGATCGCCGTCGTCTCCGGCTCGCTGCCGAGGTAATCCAGCACGTCGCCGAAATCGATGTCCGCGCTGTTGCCCAGCGAGACGAAGTGCGAAAACCCGATGCCCTTGGCCTTCGCCCAGTCGAGCGTCGCGGTGCAGAAGCCGCCGGACTGCGAGACGAAGGCGAGCGAGCCCGGTGCGATCTGGGTGTGCGCGAAGGTCGCGTTCAGCCCCAGCCCGGGGATGAGGATCCCCACGCAGTTCGGCCCGAGGAGCCGCAGCACGTACGGCCGAGCGGCGGCCAACAGCGCCTCCTGGATCGTCTTCCCGTCCCGATACGGGCTGTCCAGCCCGGCCGTGATGACCGCCGCGGCGCGTGTGCCATGCTCGCCGAGCTGGTGCACAATGTCGGGGACGGTTGCGGGCGGCGTGCAAATGACCGCCATGTCCGGCGTGACCGGCAGGCTGGTGATGTCCGGATAGGTCAGCACGCCGGCCACCGCCTGGTACTTCGGGTTCACCGGCATGATCGGGCCGTCGAAGCCCGCCTTGAGCAGATTCCGCATGATCACGCCGCCGATGCTCTTCGGGTTGTTGGACGCACCCACGACGGCGACGGAGGTGGGTTTGAACAGCGATTCCAGATTTCTGACACTCATGATGGCCTCTCCATTCGGCCCCGGCAGTTTAGCCTCTCTCGGGGCCGCCCGCACGAGACCGCGCCGCCGGCCGTGCTCTGATCCTCCGGGATTCTCCCGCGAGGGTTGCAACCAAGAGAGGGTAGGTGGATACTACCATGTAGTCGGGACACGTTTCCAAAGCGTGTCGCTCCGGCTTGATTAGTAAACGCCAAACGTGCGGGTTGGTTTGGGAGGGCGAGGCTCCTGCCGAGCCGTGTTGGGAGGGCGAGGCTCTTGCCGAGCCGTGTTGGGAGGGCGAGGCTCCTGCCGAGCCGCGTTGGGAGGGCGAGGCTCCTGCCG
>JAGMDK010000441.1 GCA_023128695.1 Phycisphaerae bacterium | reverse complement strand
CCTCCGCGGCCGCCATCGTACCGTACTGGCGGGCACAGAGGCCCGCCCCACCCACTATATTGACGCTTACCCTAAAGCAAGGCCGCCGGGACCTTTGAACGATCCCGGCGGCGTAAACTCAGGTACCGGATTGCCCGTGACCTGTCCTGCTGTTACAGGAACCGGCCGCGGCAACCACCGCTCATGCCGTCAGGCTCGGAGGCCTGACGCTACCTTCGTCAGGTTACAGCGGCAACCACCGCTCATGCCGGCGTGACCCGACGTTGCCGACGGCTGAAGATGATCGTCCCGGCCGCCAGCAGCAGCACTGTCAAGACGATCAGGCCCCACTCGGTCACAGTGGGGACGTGCGCCTCGCAGGCGTCATCGATGCCGTTCTCGTTGCTATCGCCGAGACACATGGTCCCGTCGCCGAGGAACTCGCCGCCGGTCGCTTCGCAGTCCGCCTCCGTCATCTCCTGGCAGTAGCCGTCCTCTAAGCAGCAGGCACCGTACGCCAGGCACTCGCTGCCGTCACCCAGATAAGTGCCCGTGCAGCAGTACTCCGTGGTAATGATGCAGACGCCGGGGGAGAGCTCGCAGGCCCCGACGGGGGCGCAGGGGCCGCTGGAATACATGCCGCCGGCCGCGATGCAGCACTCGTAGGTCATCGGGATGCACGCACCGTCCAGGCAGCACGAGCCGACGTAGCCGCACGAGGTGCCGTCGCCGGCGTAGAATCCCTCCGCCGCCACACAACTCGCCTCCGTGGCTTGCGTGCAGGTCACTTCGGGGAAGACGAGGCAGCAGGCCCCGGTCGCGACGGGCGGGTCGGGGCAATCGATGTCGATGCACAACTCGCCTTCATACCACTCCCCGGCGCAGTCTTCCTCCAGGACACCGTCGTCGCAGACCCACACGTCGACGTCGTAGTAACAGCACGCCCCGCCGAAGTGGGCCTTGAGGAACACGTCCGAGTCCCAAACATGATCGCTCGCGTCGGCGATCTTGATCTCGACCGTGTACCACTGGTTGGGCGCCATCGGGAACGGCCAGGTCGTCAGCGGAACCGCCGGCGGCGGCGGCGGCATCGCGACCGGCCCGCCCCACTGGGTCAGGCCGTCCAACTCCGTTTCGCGGTTGAACGCCGCGCAGGGGAAAGCCCCCAGCCCACCAACGCCGCAATGGTTGTTGATGAACAGGAACGGGTTGGCCCATGGTCCCGCCCCCATAAACGGATTGCCGTTGTTGATGTTATCGACCGTCACCCCAACCCACGGGAAGATGGGCGGGGGGAACGGCGGCGGCACGATCGCGTAATTCAGCCGCCCCAACGGGCCGGTGATCCAGACGCCGTAACCGTCGTTGTACGGCGTATATTCCCACTCGAAGTGCTCCTCCGATCCGAAGACGTACCTGAAGACGAGGATGCGAGGGGCGTTGGACATGATGTCGAACGACAGGATGGCCCGGTCCCAGGTGGTCTTGCCGGTGATCGCCGTGATGTCGACGTCTCCCGGCTGACCATTGTGCGTCGAAGTGCTGGAGATCCGGTTGCACGCTCCCGCGGGACCGCCTCTGACCGAGGCGATGTTGCCGCTGCTCAGGATCGCGCCGTGGGCGATGCCGATAGGGCCGTTCGGAGTTGGCCCGGCAGTGCCGCCCGCGAAGGTGCCGCCGGCGATAGGCACGCCGGTGAAGGCCCAGTTTTGTATCTGAATTCCCGGCTGCGGTAGGTTCAGAAGGGTCTGGACCATCTGTTGCACGGTGATGGCGTTCAGGTCCTGAGTTGTTATCACCGCCCGTTCACCCGGGCCGAACTTCGGCGGAATCCAGTTCGTTTCACCGGGCCTTAGATCTAGTCGGCTGTCTGCCAAGGCGGGCGCGCTCGCCATGAACCCAATTGCGAAGACCACCGCCGTGACCAGAAGTACACCTGTGGTTCTGTTCTTGACTTTCTCTTTCATGGTTGTAATCCTTTCAACCCTCAATTGACGGCTGGTGTGCCACTACCCGTCAAATCAGCGTTGATGTTGATAGGGCATTAGTTTGCATTCGTGCCTTGTCGAGTGACCAAAGGCACCCCGTTTCCGAACTCATCATGGCGCGATCCGGCCCGGCGGGGCGCGGGGGTATGCTTGGTGAAGGATCCAGCGCTGAACATATGGAACTGGCCGCGGTGATAAAATCATTTCCGCGACGGGCACGCGTGGCAATATGCGCGGCGCGGGCATCGGCAAGCGCGCCCAAGTGAGTAACTCGAGCAGGGCCGCGTTCCCGCCGGCCACCAAGGCCGCCACAAAGACGTAGCCGAGCCCGCGGGCGATCCAATGGAGATACGTGTTCTCAGTTTGAGTGCCGGCCAACAGGCCCTGCCGGAGGCCCAGGGGCTTGAGCGCCACCTCCACCAGAATCCACCCCAGGCCCAGCATTAACGGGCTAAAACCGATGCGGCGGGTCAGCCAGGCGCCAAAACCCGCGTACGCCGCCGGGACGAGGGCCAACAAGACCAGGGCGTACGGGGTTGGCGCGACGGCCGGACCTATCCGGGCGGCGAAAAGAAAGAGGCACACGCCCCACAGGGCGCCGTAGAGCATTGCCAAAGGTGGGCGCAGCACTCGAACGGCCGTAAACAGTGGCAGAAGGCTAATCCACGCCACCCACGGGTGGTTCGGCACCGCTAGCGCGACGGCCGTTACAAACGCGCTCAAGATTAGCGTACCGGCGAGTGCCGCGCCCGTGATACCCGCGGCGCCGTGCTTCTCAAACCGTTCCCGTCCGTTGGCCCGCACAATCTCACCCCGACATCCCAGCTTGGCCTACGCTCCTCTTTCGTCCGGCGTGTCACGTGTGAGCACGCAAGAACGAATGACGTGAAATGCTTATCTCACGTCCGTCACTCCCTCCGGAAAGGTTGCCCGTTCGGACAAATAACGGGGATTTTGGGGATGCACCTTTAGCGCAACATACAACCCTCTTCCCTGTCCATGCTCGCTTGAAAATGTTTATATGGGACACCGCACAAACAATAATTCATCATGATTACGCAGTTGTCAAATTTAAATTGATTTATATTTCGCATTTAGGATTTTCAGTTGCCCGTTACCGCTCACGGAAGAAATACGGAGTGTATTGCGGCGGGTGCATCCCCCGGCTTGGGACCGGATTGACCGCTACTTGCTCTGTGCCGCTTGGCCGAAGATGTCGGCGGCGAGACCGACACGCTCGGAAGCCTCGCCGTCCCAGCGGTGCGAAGAGAGTGAATCAACGACTTGCGACGCGAGCCGGACGGCGGCAACCCCGTCTTCCGCACTGACGGGCGGCCTCTTGCCGGTGCGGACACAGTCGATGAAGGTCTCGAGCTCGGTGCGGAGGGGATCCTGGTCGTCGATCTGGAGGGGTTCGACGTGGACCATTTGACCGAAATCGATCCCGGCCATCTGTGAAAGGCTCTCGATATTCCGCTCGCGGGCGAGCTTGATGACATCCAGGTTCTTGTCGAGCCTGATAGCGACGCCGACCTTCTTTTGGTAATCGAGCGAAACGTAGGCATGCTCGCAGAAGACGCGGAGCTTCCGCTCAGTTTTGAGGGCCAGGCGGGAGGCGGTGAGGTTCGCGACGGCCCCGTGGCGACATATCACGCGGGCATTGGCGATGTCCTCGTAGGGGCCGAGAACGTTCACGCCGACGGCCTCGACCCGCTGCACTTCGTCGCGGACGAGATGGAGCAAAATGTCGAGGTCATGGATCATCAGGTCAAAAACCACGCCGACGTCGGCTGAGCGGAAGGTAAATGGGCTGATGCGGTGGGTCTCGACAAATTTGGGGCGTAGGCCGAGCCGGTCGACCGCCCGCACCGCCGGGTTGAACCGTTCGGTGTGCCCGACCGCCACGATGACGTTGTGCTTCTTCGCCAGGGCGGCGATTTCCTCGGCCTCAGCCGTGCTTTGGGCCAGTGGCTTTTCAATCAGCACATGGATGCCGCGCTCGATCAGCGGGCGGCTGATTTCGAGGTGGTGGACGGTCGGCACGGCCACGCTGACGGCGACGACGTCGCCGAGTTCGGGTGTGAGCCGGTCGGCGTATTTGACGCCCAGCGGTTCGGCGTACTCACGCGCGCGGTCGGCATTTGTATCGACGACGGCGACGAGCCGCACATCAGGCATTTCAGAATACTTACGCACGTGATGCCGGCCCATGTGGCCGGCGCCAATAACGGCGACGGGCAGCAGGTCACTCACCGGAGCAGTCCTCTTTCCCTTTAGAGTAAAACGTGTCGCGATCGTTGTCCCGATCGCTACGGTAGTGCTCGCGGACGCGGCCGAAGATGCCGACTTCGAGCTTGCGTTTGAGGAAATCGACCAGATAACGCACGTGCTCGTCCTGCACCAAGCCGTCGGCCTCGATGGCGCGGAGGGCCTCGGTCGTTCGCAGCGGGGAGCGCTCGCCACGGCGGGCGTAGAGCAGCCGGGCAGCCTCCTTGACCTTGGCGATTGACTCTTCCGGAAAACGCCAGCGACGTAGGCCCTCGATGTTCACGCCGCGGACTTCCTGATCATAGCCGAGCACTTTCATGTAGGGGGGGACGTCATGCGTGACGCGGGTCATGCCGCCGACGTAAGCATTGCGGCCGACGGTGACAAAGTGGTGCATGGCCGAGACGCCGCCGACCACCACGCAGTCTTCGAGGCGGATGTGCCCGGCAAGCTGGACGGCGTTCGCAATGATAATGTTATTACCGAGATCGGCGTCATGGGCCACATGGACGCCCACCATGAACAGGTTGTGGTTGCCGATGCGGGTCGCGCCGCCGGATTGGCGATCGATTTCGGTGCCGCGGTGGATGGTGACCAACTCGCGGAAGATGTTCTCGGCCCCGACGACGAGGCGGGTCGGGCCGCCCTTGTATTTGAGGTCTTGGGGAGCCGCCCCGAGCACGCAGCCGGAGTAAAAGACGTTCCCGGGTCCGAACTCGGCCGGCCCCAGCAGCGTGACGCGCGGGGCGAGTTGGCACCCGTCGCCGAGCCGAACCTGGGGGCCGACGTAACAAAAGGCGTCGATCTCGACGTGCTCACCGAGTTCGGCCTTGGGATCAATGTACGCGGTTGGATGAATCGTGCTCATTCTATCCTAACCCGGCTATTTCACCGCAGAGAACGCTGAGAACGCAGAGTGTTGTAAAGTAAGAAGTTGTGACGATATTACTGCGTGCTCCGCGGTGAATTATCCGGTCTAAGCCGGATCGGCGTCCACCAGCATGAACCGGATCATGGCTTCGGCGGCTAGTTCGCCTCCGACAGTGGCCCGGCACTGCGTTTGTCCGGAGCGGGCCTTCACGCGGACGGCCAGGGCCTCCAGAACCAGTTGGTCACCCGGAATCACCGGACGACGGAATTTGACTTTATCCAGACTCAACAGAACCGCGACTTTGCCGGTGTGTTCCAGCTTTTGGGACATCAGGATGCCGCCGAGTTGGGCCATCGCTTCGATGATCAGCACGCCGGGCATGATCGGCTGGCGCGGGTAGTGCCCCTGAAAAAACGGCTCGTTGATGGTGACGTTCTTGATGCCGACCGCGCGGCGATCGCCGTCCATCTCGATCACGCGATCGACGAGCAGCATCGGGTAGCGGTGCGGCAGAATCCGCCGGACGCCGTGGATGTCGAGCTCTGGTCGGCCGACCAGGCGTTGCTCGAACTGCTCGCGAGTGCGAATCTCGAGCAGGCGGCGAACCAGTTCGTGATTCAGGTGGTGCCCGGACTTGCGGGCGTAAATCTTCCCGCAGACGAAGCTGCCCGTGAGCACCAGGTCGCCGACCAGATCGAGAATCTTGTGCCGCACGCACTCGTTGTCATAGCGGTAGCTGTTATCGATCGGGCCGTCGGGACCGATGACGAGGATGTCCTCGTACGTCAGGTGCGTCCCGAGACCGGCGGCGCGAAGTTGCTCAGCCTCCTCTTCCAGGATGAATGTGCGGGCCCCAGCGATCTGCTCGAGGAAGCCTTCCGGATCCAGCACAAAGCGGTAAATCTGATGGCCGATCGGCGTGTCCGCGCCGTAATCCAGTTCATAGATGATTTCGAGCCGGTCGGATTCCACCGGCCAAGCCACCAGCTCCGCGTCGCCTTCGCTCATGCGGATCGGCTGGTTAATGCGGATGTATTGGCGTTCGGGGTCCTGTTCGGCGATGCCGGCCGCCTGGAGCAGCTCGACATACGGCTGCGAACTGCCGTCCAAAGCCGGCAACTCGGCATTGTCCATTTCGATCAGGAGGTTGTCGATCCCCAACCCGCGCGTCGCCGCCAGACAATGCTCGACCGTTTCGATGGCGGCGGTCCCGTTGCGAAGAGAGGTTCGGCGGGCACGTTTCGTGAGGTTTTCAAGGCGGGCGGCGATCCGCACGGAGTCCGGTTGATCGGTCCGCAGGAAGGCGATACCGCTCCCGGGGTCGGCGGGCTTGAAACGCACCGTGACCGGGAAGCCGGTGAAGAGCCCACGGCCCGTGAGTTCAACTTCGCGTTGTATCGTTTGCTGCTGACTCAAGTTGTTCGACCCGTTTGGTCAAGGCCCGCAACTGCACAATCATTTTAGGCAGTCGACGGACCGCGACCGCCTGACGACCGTAATCGTTGTTCTCCACCGCCGGGGTTCCGCGATACACTTTGCCGTCCGGGATGTCCCCGAACACGCCGGACTGGGCGGCGACCATCACTTGGTTACCGATCCGCAGGTGATCGACGACTCCCACCTGACCGGACAGCACCACGTTCTTTCCCAGCGTCACTGAACCCGAAATGCCGCATTGGCCGACGACGATACAATCCTCGTCGATGGTGACATTGTGGGCGATTTGCACGAGATTATCAATCTTTGTGCCGCGGCCGATACGGGTGATTCCGCTCCGGGCGCGGTCGACGCAGGTGCCGGCCCCGATCTCAACGTCGTCCTCGATGACCACCCGGCCGATCTGGGGGATTTTGATATGCTTGCCGCCGCGCATGTGGTAGCCGAAGCCGTCGGCCCCGATGGTAGCGTTGGGGTGTACGATCACGCGCTCGCCGAGCGTGGTGTACTCACGCACAACGACGTTGGGCCAGAGCACGCAATCGTGCCCGATGCGGCTATCGGCACCGATGTAGACGCCGGGATGCAACTGTGTACCCGGACCGACGGCCGCGCGCGGTCCGACGTAGACGTGCGGGCCGAGGCAGGCGCCATCCACGATGGCGTCTTCTGCCACGCGCGCCGCCGGATTAATACCCGCGGGGACCGGCTCGGTCGGCGGCGCCAGGCACCGCAGCGCCTCACACAGCGCCAGATCGGGATCGGAGACCCGGATCGTCGTTCGCTTCGGCGGGACCTCACAGTCTGCGGGTATCAACACGACGCCGGCCTTTGAAGCCGCGAGTTTCGGGAGGTAATCCGGGCTACCCAGCCAGGAAAGCGTATCGGGACCGGCTTCGTCCAGGGGAGCGACGGTTCGCACAATCCGAGAGCCGTCGCCGCGGAGGAATCCGCCGAGGCGGTCGGCGAGATCAGCGGCGGTGATGGATGGCAGTTCTTCCACTGTAAACCTGCTTGCTCGGGCGATGCACTAGGGCACCACGATCATCTTGACCCGCGGCTGGGCGCGGTAGCCGGTATTGAGATGGTCGATGACGGTTTGAGAGATGTCCACGGCCGGGTTGGCGTAGAGCAGCTTGATACTGCGGATCTGCTCTTTGATGAGCTCGGGGTCCATGGAGATCGGCTCAAACTCGCCGCGGTACAACACCAGGTCGTAACCCTCCCGGCGAGCGATCTCCGCGGTTGCCGCCCGGATTTCCTCATAGACCTTGACCGACCAGCGGGCGACCTCGCCGGTGAGGTCGGCCTGCTTCACTTCGAACCAGACCTTGTAATCGAGAGTCATGGTCCGCAACTGTCGCACGCGCTCGGCTAGAGTCGGGTCGGCGGCGTCCAGGGCGCTGATCTCAGCATCGAGGGCGTCGATTTTCTGACGGCGCTGCGTGTTCTCCTCCTGGAGAGCCCGCTGAAGCTCATTCATCTCCTCGATCAGGTCTTTCTGCCGCTGATACTCATTGAAGACTGTCACAACGTCAAGGCAGGCCACGCGTCCGGTTGGTGGCGTGCCGCTGTTTTGGGCGTGAATGCTCTCCGTCAGGGCAAACGCCAGTAGGCCGACCGTCACGCCCGTGATGGTCCCCGTAAGC
The DNA here is from genome assembly GCA_023128695.1 of Phycisphaerae bacterium. GTDB lineage: Bacteria > Planctomycetota > Phycisphaerae > UBA1845 > Fen-1342 > JAGMDK01. Next base: position 325 of record JAGMDK010000441.1, on the reverse strand, counting down.
CATGTCCGTTTCATCCGGTGCTCCTTGTCACAGTTTCCCATTGGGTGAGGTGGTCGCGGCGCGCGGCCACTCTCTCAGGTGGTTATTGTCGCCGGTTGGCGCGGGTTCACAAGGGGCTGGTCACGCCGTCAACGGCTGTCAGCCCTCGGTTGACGGGTAGCCCATGGAAGGGAGGGCGAAGCTCCCGCTGAGCCGCGGATATGGGAGGGCGAAGCTCCCGCTGAGCCGCGGATACGGGAGGGCGAAGCTCCCGCTGAGCCGCGGATACGGGAGGGCGAAGCTCCCGCTGAGCCGCGGCGCCTCTGGCTCGGCAGGAGCCTCGCCC
>JAGMDK010000440.1 GCA_023128695.1 Phycisphaerae bacterium | reverse complement strand
CGGCCGGGCCCCGTACCGGCCGAATCACCGGCTGGAAGCCGGTGCCACACGACAATGTAGCGGCCGGGCTCCGTACCGGCCGTCCCACCGGCTGGAAGCCGGTGCCACACAATGAGCTGAAAGGAACCCATGAATCTCGTCACCGGAGCAACTGGTCTTCTCGGCAGCCACATTGTTGAGCAACTGCGGAAGCGGGATCTGCCGGTGCGTGCACTAGTACGCCCCCTCAGTGATCGCACGTGGCTGGAAACCCAGAACGTTGAGTTCGTCGAGGGCGACATCACCGACCCGGCTTCGCTCGCGGCAGCCTGCGCGGGCGTCGAGGTCGTCTATCACTCGGCGGCCAAGGTCGGCGACTGGGGCCCGTGGGAAGATTTCCAGCGCATCACGATCGACGGCACACGGCACATGATTGACGCCGCCGTCGCCGCCGGCGTGCGTCGCTTCGTGCATATCAGCTCGATCAGCGCCTACGGCTACCACACCAAGCCGATCAAGGTCGATGAGTCCTTCGAGCTCGGCTACAAGCTCTACAAGTGGGCCTACTACAGCAAGTCCAAGGTCGCCGCCGAGGAGATCGTCTGGCAGGCGTTCAAGGCCGGCAAGATCGAATTGACGGTCATCCGCCCGGCGTGGATCTACGGCGAGCGCGACCGCACGACCATCGCCCGCCTGTATCGCATGGTCAAAAACGGCCAGGCGAAGATACTTGGCAAGGGCGACAATCGTCTCAACGTGGTCTACGCCGGCAATATCGCCGAAGCCGCGCTCACCGCCGCCGGTCGTGCTGACTGCAACGGCGAGGCGTTCAATTGCAGCAACGACGGGGCGATCACGCAGCAAGAATACTTCGACCTGCTCGCCAAAGCGATCGGCGGTCCGCCGGTGACGAAGCATGTAGCCTATAAAATAGCGTACTTTGCCGGCTTCGTGCTGGAGTGCCTGGGCCACCTCTTCAAATGGAGGAACCCGCCGTTCATCACGCGTTACGCGGTCTGGCTGATGGGCCGCCGATCGTACTTCTCGGCCCAGAAGGCCCGCCGCTTGTTGGGCTGGCAGCCGACGATCACCTACGAGGAAGGCGTGCCGCGGACGGTGCGGTGGTATCGAGAACAGGGCGGGGCGTGAGAACGTGGGAAGGTGGGGACGTGGAAACGTGGGAACGTGGGAAGGTGGGAACGTGGGGCATAACCAGAACGCTTACAATGGGGTTCGTGCGAGAATTCCGTGGCGTATTTACTCCCGTGTTATGATGCTCAGTACGCTGTCTGGTTGATCGTCTATAGTGGAGCACCTGGTACCGGGTACGGGAATCCGGGCTTCAGTCCTGTTCGGATTCTCGCGCCGGCGTGAGAGCGGTCAGCTATAAGCTTTCAGCGGTCAGCTATAAGCGCACAACGACGGCTGAAAGCTGACCGCTGAAAGCTGAGTGCTAAGAATATGGATTCTCGTACGAACGTAGCCTATATTCGCCAACCGGGTGCTCACAATTGAGGGATCATAACTATGAAAGTGCGGACGTTCTTTTATGCGGCGGCGCTGGTCGGCGTCACGGTGTTCGTCACCAACGAGGTCGTCTCACAGGAAAAAGCACCACCTCCAACATCCAAACCTGACCGTGGCACGCGGGCCGAGGCCGGGGCCGACACCGAGTCGCTGGTGGACAACTTGGTGCAATACTCAATGCCGGGCGAGCATCACAAGCTGCTCGAAAAAATGACCGGCCGCTGGGACCTGAGGGTCAAGTACCGGATGAACGCCGAGGCCCCCGTGGTGGAATCGGAGGGCACCTGCGAGCGCAAATGGATTCTCGGCAAGCGTTTCCTGCTCGAGGAATTCGACGGCGGCAACCTGGGCCTGCCGTTCCAGGGACTGGCAATCTACGGCTACGACAGCTTTGAGAAGAAATACACCTCGGTCTGGGTCGACACGATGAACACCGCGATCACGACCAGTCTCGGCACCTGCCGCGACGGTTGCCGCGAGATCACATTCATCGGCCGCCACGGCGACCCCTGGACCGGCACCAAGCGCAACACCCGCGGCGTAACGCGTTTCGTCAATGAGAACGAGCATGTGCTGGTACTATATGAAGCCGGGAGCGATGGGAAGGAATACAGGATTTTGGAGATCGTCTATACACGTAAATGATCGCGTAGGGCGACCTTTGACACGCACGTGTGTCGGGGAGTCAAGAGGCTACCTGCTGGAAGCCGGCACGGCAGGTACGCTACACTGTCTCGATCATGACGACGGATGCGGTGCTTAATACGCGGGGGGCACGCTGGGTGCTGGCGGTCGAGGCGGTTTTTCCGGTCGCCGTGCAGCAGGCTTACCTCTGGCTCCTGCCGCACGAGCGGCCTCGGTGGCTGGACGTGGTCTTCGGCGTCGTGGTCGGGGCCATCATTGTGGTCTATGTGGGTCGCCGGGGGCTGTTCGGCTGGCGGATATTCGGGCTGGCGTGGGGGAGCGATCACCGTCGGGCCGCCGGGCCGGTGGGCGTCTTCACGTTGGCGGCGGTTGGTGCTCTATTACTGTGGGGTTGGCGGACCGGCGGACTGCGGCAGGATTGGGATGTCCTCGGGGCGCTGCTGCTCTATCCACTCTGGGGGCTGGTCCAACAGTGCATAATGTTCGGCATCGTCTATCCACGCCTGCGGTTGCTGGTCGGCGTGCGAACCGGGGTGATTCTGACGGCCGTGCTGTTCGCCGCGGCGCATACGCCGAATCCACTGCTCATGGGCGGCGGGGCGTTGATGGTGCTGGTGTTCGGCATCGTCTGGGAGCGGACGCCGTCGTTGCCGGTGCTGGCCCTCAGCCATGGCGTGATTGGGGCCGTGTGTGACAAGGCGCTGCACGTGTCGATGCGGGTCGGGGCACACTTCCTCGATATGTAATTCCATGAAAGGCTGTCTC
>JAGMDK010000044.1 GCA_023128695.1 Phycisphaerae bacterium | reverse complement strand
TGTCGTCTAACAGCGGAACTTCAGTCTAGAGAGTCTATTTCACACAGGATCTTAAGTCGATCTTTGATGCAAGACATCCGCAGCTCGCTCCGCCGCTTGCGTTTCTCCCTTTCCTCCCTCTCCTCCTTGGCCATCTCCAGAATCCCCACAAACATCCGCTCATTTCTCTTGCGAATCTCCTCAGTTTCTCTAGCTCGAATTCGTTTGTTTTCCCTGTAGTCCATCCACAGGAAACCTCCGACGACGGTGGCTACTATGGCAACACCAATCAAGAGGATCATGTTTCTATTCTGTACCGGTTTGTCATTCATGACTATTCTCGACTGTCGGCTACGCTGTTATCGTATGGTTGAACCGTTCGACCATCTTAACATGCCATGTAGGTCGGGTCATCGACCCGACACAGCCGCGATCCGAGAAACGTCGGGTCGATGACCCGACCTACATGGTTTTGTATCATTCACCGTCCGCGCCAGCATTCGCTCGATATACGGCCGGTAGGTCGGGCCGCCGTTGATGGTGCAGAAGGGGTAGATGCCGTCGGGGGTGCTGTAGAGGATTACGCAGCGCTTGATGCGCTCGGTGTCGAAGTTGTAGCGGTCCATGAAGTGCATGCCGGCCGCCATCAGGGTGCGGTAGGTCGTCTCGCCCGCCGCCCCGCGGCCGACCGACTTGTTGGTCATGCCACGCAGCGCGTGGATGAACTTCAGCGGCGTGACGCGGAAATCGCGCTCGCTCCAGCGGTAGCTCCGCAGAAACGTCAGCACGATCCGCAGCTTGTCGGTCCAGGTCGCCAGGGCGTGCGGCCGGCGGCGCTCAATACGGGCGGCGTGCTCGTTGAAGCCGTGCATCAGCTTCGCCATCGCGAACAACTTCGGAACCGGGATCGCCTGCCGGTCCGGCGTCACAAAGAAATACGTCCCGAAGGCACAATCACTGTGACAGCTCGGGCGAATCTTCGGCTTGCCGTCGAGCGTCTGCATGATCCGCGCCAGCGGCGTCATGAAATTGAGCGGGAAGAAATCGCGCTGCACGTCGGCCTCGCTACAGGCCGCCAAGTCGTGCGCCAAGTCGCCCAGCGTGTAGCGCTGGTCGGCGAGCTGCTGGAGGCTGATCCGCCCGGTGAACGCAACCGGCTGATACGAGATCGCGCTGATCACGTCGGCGTTCTCAACCGCGAAGCGGAAGATGCTCCCGACTTGGTCCTCGTTGATCGTCTTTACGATCGTCGGCACCAGGCAGACTTTCATCCCCGTCCGGCGGCAGTTCTCGATCGCCCGCATCTTCACGTCCAGCAGCGGCCGGCCGCGGAGTTTCTGATATTGCTCATCGTCGAGGCCGTCGAATTGCATGTACAGCGTGTGCAGCCCCGCCTCGGCGGCCCGCTCGGTGAACTCCCGCTCGGCGATCTTCAGCCCATTGGTCGCGATCTGTACGTGTGAGAAGCCCATCTCGCACGTCGTCTTGATGATGCGGTGGAAGTCGGGGTGCAGGGTCGGCTCGCCGCCGGTGAATTGGATCGCGGTGGCCGGGTAGGGATGTTGCTTACGTAGAGCACGCAGGTATTCAACGACCATCTCGTACGACGGCTCGGCGACGCCGCGGGCGGCGTTGGCACTGGCGAAACACACCGGACAATTGAGGTTGCAGCGGTTGGTCAGGTCGATCTGTGCCAGGCACGACGCGCTGTGGTGCTGGTTGCACAGGCCGCAGTCGGTCGGGCAGGCCGCGGCGCCCGCGACTTGCGGCTTGTGGACGCCGCGCTCGTCCTGGTAACCGGCCCGGGTGCCTTTGAGGTACAGCTCGACGTCGGTGTTGACCTTGTCGCGGAAGTAGCCGTGCTCGGGGCAGGTCTTCTCCATCCAGACGATGCCGCGGTGAACGAAGCAGCGGCCGAGGATTAGGCACGAGCACTCCGGACAGAGCGTTTCGACCGTTTTCGGCAGCTCGGTGATGATCGGACGGATCGGCGAACCGGCGTGCGTGCGCTTGGGTTGGCGAGGATGATCCAGGCCGCGTGGCTTTTTCACAAAGAGCACGTCGTGATGCCGCTCGCGTCGCGGGCCGCACTTGGGGCAATCGATCTCCAGGAAGATGGCGTCGAGGTATTCGTCATAGACGAGCTGCCCCGCGCTGGTTTCGCCGCAACCGTCGCAGTGCCATTGGCCTGTCCATGGCAGGCCCGCGCGGCCCTTTTGCACGGGGGCGTACTTGCGCATTGAGAGTTTGTATTGCTCTAGTTCAGTGACGGCATTGTCGGCCGTCACCGCGGAGCGCTGGATTTCGTCGATAGGCCGGTGCAGGAGGCCGGAACGTTGCCGGGGCGATTCGACGGGGGGCGAAGCCGGTTCGCGCACGAGCGGACGGAGCGTGCCGTCTTGGAGAGGACTATCCAGTGCGTGGGGCCGGTCTCTGACCGGTCGATCCGCGGACGTGGATTCAGTCGCTTTCCGATTGACGACCTGCGATCCTTCCCGATCCGAACGCATCATGCAGGGCTCCGATTATTTGAAATAATCCGGATACACGCGCGGTCGGCGTTTTCGCCGTTGGTACGCGCGGGCCAGATCGAGGAAGATTTCGAGGTCGCGGTCGATGTGGGTGCTGACCTTGTCGAAGTACAGCAAGCGGATCGGCAGGTCGTCGTGGTCGGCGCTGATCGCCGGGTAGACGGCCTCGCTGACGATGCCGTTCATGCAGGTGAACGGGCTGATGTCGATGATCCCGTCGGCCCCCTTCTTGTATAGATAGACGGCCTTGCCGACGCTGAGCGTCATTTCGCCCAGCGCGCCGGTCGCGGGCAGGTACGGCTCGGACTCGACCAGCACCGCGCGGATGTCCTCCGGCTCTTCGTAGCCCTTGAAATCATCCGCGACCGGAGCGAACAGCTTGTGCTCATAATTGTGCTGCACGCGCGACTTGAGCTTGAGCTTGAGGTAGTTGGTGTTAAACCGCCCATGATCGCGGGCACAGTCGGACTCACGGGCCCAGTTGGTGTACCAGATCCATTCCGACAGGTCCGACAACCAGCACTCGCCGCCCAGCCGCTCGATCCGCCGGGCGGTGTCCTCGTTGCTGAAAGTGTTCAGGCGGCAGTAGATTTCGCCGACCAGGCCGATCAGCGGGCGGACCTTCAGGTAGCGAGCGGGGACGGCCCGGAAACGGTCGCGCATCCGCCGCACGGCTTCGACGAGGTCGCCAACCTTCTCATCAGGCGTCTGCTCGGTTTGCGCTGTGACCTCGGCCAACTCGGCAATGGACTGCTCGTAGACGGCGTCCGTGTCGCCGCCGGTCGTCTCATACGGCCGCGTCTTGAGCAGGAAGCGCGTCGCGAGGTCGCCGACCACGATGCCCATCCATGAGAAACGCATCAGGTGGCTGCCATGGTCGCCGATATCGCCGTAGTTGTCGCTGCTGTTCGGCGAGAAGATGAGCACGTCGTGCAAGCCCTGCTCATCGAGCACCTGGCGCAAGTAGGGGGCGTACTGCCCGAAACGGCACGGCCCCGGCGCCCGCGGCATGAACAACGCGGTCTTCCGCGGGTCGAACCCGGGCCGACGGCAGATGCGCAGGAAATCCCCGAGCGTGACCTTGTGCGGCAGACACTCCTCGCCGCAGCTATGCAAGCCGCCGAGCTCGAGTGTTTCATCGTTCGAATCGGGCGTCACATCGGCCTCGACGCCGACGGCCCGAAACGAAGCCGCCATCAGCCGGGCACCGGCGTAGGACATTTGGGGGATGAAGAGGGTTCGGTCGGCAATACTTGCTGAGCCGGCTTGCTCCGGCACTTTCGCCACCATCGCAATATACCTTTGCTGTCTAAATATGCCTCGCACCGGGTCATCATGCCGGCGTCGTTGGAATGTCCGTCAAACTGGAGCGTCAGGAAGGGCTTGCCCGAAGCGGGTCTGATGTAGCCCTTGAGGAACGAGTCCGGCCCGCACTTGAAGTTCGTGATGTAAATAATGTGCAGGTTCGGATGCTCCGCGACCAGCTTGCCCGCGGCCAGAATCTTCTGCCCATAGGACCAATACATGTTGTCGCAAACGTCGCGCACGTCGATCTCGGACAGCGGCAGGGCGTCCACCGGCAGGACATTGACGCCGTAGAGCTCGCGGAGTTTGCGGGCCACCGAGAGGCTCACGCCGGCGTCGTGGATGTTGTAGGGCCGGCCGACGAGGACCATGCCGCTCTCGCCGGTGTTTGTCAGCGTCTCCAGGGCCGCGCGTCCTGCTTGCGCGTATGCGTCTTGAAAGCGCTGCTGTTCCGCCCAGGCGGCGTCGAACGCCTGCCGCGCGACGCGACGCGAAACGCCCAGCTTGTGTACGACGCGCGTCAATTCGCGGCACAGGACCTTGGGGCCGCGTTGCAGCGAGAGGATCGGACACAATATGCGCTCGTTCCACGCCCGGAAGGTGGGCGCCTGACGCACAATGTACGGCAACGTGGAGCCCCACGGGCAAACGCAGCTATCGACTCCCGGATACTTGTCAAACGCGGTCGTGATGTTCGGGATCCACAGGTAATCCACGTTACGGTCGATGAGCTGGGCCACGTGGCCGTGTGCGACGATGATCGGGAAGCACGGCTCGGCCACGACGTTGTCCAGGCCCGCGCGGACCGTCTGTCGATTAGTTTCATCTGAAATAACGACCTTGAAGCCGCAGGCGCGGAAGAACCGCCGCCACAAGGGCAACAGGTCGTAGGTGTACATCGCGAGCGGGATGCCAATCGTGGCTGTGTGCCGCTGCTCCGGAAATGTAGCGGCCGGGCCCCGTACCGGCCGAGAAGGCGCTGAGCCCGCCTTGTGCCATTGCTCTTGAGCAGTGCCCGCGTTCGGCGGTTTCTCTTCATTATCCGCATGCAATAATTCGTGATGCAGTTCGACCAGGTCGGGGATGACCGGCTTGCGGTCGGTCTTGGCCTGCTTGCGGTAGCGGTCGGAGCACTTGTCGCCCCAGAACGTCTTCTCGCCCTCGACGTTGAATTCCTGGATCGAGCAGTGGTTGCCGCAGCCCTTGCAAGTAAATTCGCGGAGCGTGTAGTTCACCTGCTGGAGGTCGTAGCCGCGGAAGCGCGTGCTTATCCCGGTCGCCGTTACTTTCTCCTTTGCCAGCAGCGCCGCCCCGATCGCGCCCAGCGTGGCGTTGTGCGGCGGTACGATGATCTCCTTGCCGGTGATCATGCTGAAGGCGGCGGCGACGGCGTCGTTGTAGGCGGTGCCGCCCTGGAAGAAGATACAATCGCCGATCTTGCGGCCGCGGATGACGCGGTTGATATAGTTGTAGCCGATCGAGTACGCCAAGCCGGCGATGACGTCCGCGCGCTTGGCGCCGCTTTGCATGCAGGTGTTGACGTCGCGCTCCATGAACACCGTGCAGCGCTCGCCGAGCTTGATGGGGGCCGTGGAACTGAGTGCGAGCTGGGAGAATTCGTCCTTGATCGAGACGCCGAGTTCCGCGGCCCGCTCTTCGAGGAAGCTGCCGGTGCCGGCGGCGCAGGCCTCGTTCATCGTGAAATCGACGACGATGGTTTCAGTTGAATCACCACTCTTTATTTGGTCCCGGCTGCCAGCCTCTTCCGTGTGGCACCGGCTTCCAGCCGGTGGGTGGCCCATCGCTTTAGCGGTGGGGGACGCGAATTGTTCACTAACGTCATTCGTGTCCCCCGCGGCTAAAGCCGCGGGCCACCCGTCCTTCTGACGGCCGGTACGGGGCCCGGCCGCTACATTGGCCTCTCGGCCGGCACGGGGCTCGGCTGGTACATTTTCGAGGCTGATGTACTTGCTGTCCTGTCCGCCTATTTCGAAGATTGTGTCCGGGCGTTTGCCGAGCAGCCGGTCGCCGACGAAAGTTGCTCCCGTTTTGTGGGCCGTGATTTCGTCGTTGATGCTGTCGGCCCCGACTAGTTCGCCGATGAGTTCGCGACCGCTGCCGGTCGAACCGACGGCCCGAACTTGCACGCCCCAGCCGACGGCTTCCTCCATCTCTCGCAGGCAGCGCGAGACGACCTCGATTGGGCGGCCATCGGTGCGGGTGAAGATGGAGTGAATCACGTCGCCGTGCTCGTCGATCAGGACCAGCTTGGTGCCGACCGAGCCGATGTCGAGCCCCAGGTAGGCGTCGATGATCACGTCGTCCTCGGGGAACTGGTACGGCTTGACCTGATCGTTCAGAAGCGTAACCCGCTCCATGCTCAGCGGTTTGGCGCGTGCGAACGGGTCGCTGCCATTCTCGGTCGCCGTGGTCAAGCGCGCGAGTTGTTTGTGCAGAGCCAGCGGCCGGCCGTCACTCGCCTTAGCGGCACTCAGTGCGGCTCCCACTGCCGGGAGCGACTCCGCCGCCTCGGGCACGAGCAACTGGCCGTCGGCGAACTCGAAAACCTCGCGCAAGCCGCGGACGACCGCGGTATTGGCCGAGACCCCGCCCAGCAGCGCCACCGGCGGCATCGGCGTACGCCCCTTGACAACGGCCGAGCGGAAATTAGTCGCCACCGCGTTGCACAGGCCGCGCAGCACCTCGGCCGGCTGAAAGCCCTTCTGCTGAGCATGAATCATATCGCTCTTGGCGAACACGCTGCACCGGCCGGCGATTTGGGCGGCCCGTTCGGTCTCCTCGACCAGCGCGCCGATGTCTTCGACCGAGAATTGCAGCCGCGAAGCCTGCTGGTCCAGAAACGCGCCCGTCCCCGCGGCACAGTCGCCGTTCATGCTGTAATCGAGAATCCCGAGCGCTCCGCTGGCCGGGTCCGGTCCGAGTCGGAGGTAACGGCTGGTTTCCCCGCCGATTTCAAAGACCGTTCGTACCTGGGGATGCAGCAGGTCGATCGCTCGAACGCAAGCCTGGAACTCGTTGCAGGTGGGAGCTTTCAAGGCCTCGGCCACGAGCCGGCTTCCGGACCCGGTCAGGACCAGACCTTCGATCTGGTCGGCGGGGAGATAGTCCAGCAATTCGGCCAGCAACTCAAGAGTGGCAGCAAGGGAGCGACCCCGCGTCCGCCGAGGTTTCGCGACCAGCACCGCGAAATTCGCGGCAGCAGGGGGCGTCAGCGCCCGGAGCCCACCGGCGGCACGGTCCGAAATTGTGTGGGCGTCTTGTTTCGGCAGGGCAATGGCCGCTTTCACACTGACCGCACCCACGTCGACGCCGATGTAAATACCCATAGAAATTTCTCTGAACGACCGCGTCGTTACCCTGGCTGACTATAACAACGCTTTTAGTGGGTGCTCGTCAAGCACTTTTTGGGGCTGGTGCTCTGTCGCAAAAGTAATGTAGCGACCGGGCTCTGTCCCGGACGTAGTCGTAGGTGAGCGTTTTCCCGCATCCTACGTCCGGGACAGAGCCCGGACGCTACATTCGGTAAAGACGCCCCCGGTTCCGGACGAATGGTTTGAAAGAACTCCGGTGTGCGCTCACCGGCTGTCGGGCGCGTTTGCGCCGCGGGAGCCGTTTCGAGCCTTTCCGCGGAGGCTGTGCACCCGCGTGGAACAAAAGCCACAAGTCTTGGTCTTCGATGCCGCTTCCGGCCGGGCGGGCGAGTTCGCCCAGCGCCTGCGAGCGCGCGGTTTCACGCCGGTACAGCTCGAGCAGGGGACCAATGGGAAGCCGTCGGCAGGGAACGTGGCGGTTATCTTGATCGGCACAGGGCAGAAGGAAGAGCAGGCTGGTGAACTATCGGCTATGCTGAAGCGGCTGGTGGGCGAGCACGTGCCCACGCTGGTTTGGGGCGGGGGGGATGGCCTGCGCTCAGAAAGCGGGCCGCTGGTCGAGTGGCTGGCTTCGGACGTCGGTCTGGATGAATTGGTCGGCAAGGTCAGCACAGTGGCACGTTACGTCCCCCTCCTCGAAGGGCTTGAACGCGAGTTGCGACACATGCAACGGCTGGGGCAGCAGTTGAACCGCTACTTTAGCGAGATTGATCAGGAGATGCGTCTAGCCGGCCGGCTGCAACGCGATTTCCTGCCGCGTAAGCTCCCGATTATCCCCCCCTATCATTTCCACGTGGTCTACCGGCCGGCGAGTTGGGTCAGCGGCGATATGTACGACGTCTTTCGCATCGACGAGCACCACATCGGCATGTTCGTGGCCGATGCGATGGGACACGGGGTCGCCGCCGGACTGCTGACCATGTTTTTGCGTCAAGCCCTGGAGCCCAAGCGGGTAGCGGGGAGCTCCTACTCGATCCTGACGCCGGGCGAGGTCCTGGATCATCTCCACCAGTGCCTGGTCAGACAAAAACTGCCCAATTGCCAGTTTGTGACGGCGGCGTATGGGATCATCGACACACGCCGTCGCGAGCTCATCCTGGCTCGGGCCGGACACCCGTATCCGGTTCACATCAGCCCCGGCGGCAAACTGCGCGAAGTGCGGATCGACGGCAGCCTGCTCGGTTTAGCCGATATCCCCTCCGGGCTGGAGGAAGCACATATACCGCTTGCCGTGGGCGACAAGGTGGTTATTTACACCGACGGGGTCGAGGATGAGATCCTGAGGCCGCGCGCTGAGGTCGGCGAGAAAACCGTGTTTACCGCCCAGTTTCAGGCTTGGGCCCAGCGGTCGGCCTCCGGCTTGGTAGAAGCCCTTGAGAACCACCTGGATTGCCGGGAGGGTTCACTACACCCGGCGGACGATGTCACGGTGCTGACGCTTGAGGTGGCATAGCAGTCCGCCGAAAAATCATGTAGCGCCCGGCAAGGCTCCTGCCGAACTGCCCATCTGGAAGCTCAGCAGGGACTTCGCCCTATCATAAGGTAACGAATGAGAACTTGGCTCGTCACGCCGCCGCCTCGAGCGGGAGCGGCCTGTCAACGACGAGGCAGCAGCGCTCGCGCCCTACTGCGGTCCCGGCCACGATTACTTCTCGATCAGCTCCGGAGTCTGTGTCTCGGTCGGCGTTGCCGACCGCGTCATCGAGGGCGTCCCCGTCGCCGGCGTCATCACTCCGACAGTCACCGGCTCAGGCATCGGGATGGCCAGAATCTGGACACGCCGGTTGATCTGCATGTTCGCGGCACTCGTGTTCGGCACCTTGGGAGCATACTCCCCCTGGCCGGCGGCGATCATATGCTGCGGCTTGAGGCCGAGGCGCATTAGCTCGCGGAACACTGCCGCGCCGCGCGTCGCGCTCAGAGCCAGATTGTCCTGGTACACGTGGCCCTTGATGCCGGTCCAGACGCTGTCCGTGTGCCCGATGACGACGATCAGCTTGTCAGAGAAGCTGGTCTGGATGTCGCTCACAATCCTCTGGAGTTGCGCCCGCCCCTCCGGCAACAGATCGGCGTAGCCCTGCTTGAACAGAATCCTGTCCCCCACGTCGATCCAGGCGGTGCCGCCCGCGCCACGCTCCCAACCCGGCGGCAAGGCCTGTTCGGCCAACTCGGCAGCAGCCAAAGCAGCTTCCAACTCGCGTACCTGTTGCATCAGGCCACCGCCGCGGGCGATGGCCGCGTCGCGTTCGCTCACCGCCTGCGCCAGCCGCGCCCGCAGGTCGTCGTTTTCACGCTGGAGGTTGTCGAGATCCGCCTGGAGTGATTGAATTTGCAGTTCGCGGGGATCCGGGCCACACCCTGTTGCCAGCAGGGCGATCACCAGACCGCCGACTGCCACTGTCATCGACCGCGCCATCCTCATCTGAGCTCTCCTTATCACGATTGTTCTGGCCACCATGCCACTCGCTTGCTGCCGTGCCACCGAGGGCGCGTCTAGCCCCCCCCGATCACGTGGTAGGATAGGTCGGCGGGGCTCGGGACGCAAGGGTCGCGGGCCGGCGGTTGACGGAATCCATCCCGGGGACTAATCTTCATCTCCCAGTAGCGACGCCGGCACGGAGCCCCGCCGAGGAGTGCCTCCCCCCACCGGCGGCCTGCGACGGGAAGTAAGACATGACGCGCAGCCTTAGAGTGCATAACCACACAACTGCTGAAGAGCCGCGGGCTTTAGCCTGCGCGGTGCCGCGCGGACTGAAGTCCGCGGCTCTTCAGGTTCTGTTACTGCATCTTCTATGCCTCGGGACGCTGATCGCGCTCCACAGCCCGGCGGCCCTGGCAGACGAAGATTTCATCCCCGCCCCGGCCCTGCACAAGGCCGGCCTGATCAAATTCTGGCAGCTCCAGTTGCCGCTTGAAGCGGATCAGGTTCTCCTGGATGCCTATCTGGTGGACGACCAGCTTTACCTGGGCACGCAGGACGGGTATGTTTTCGCCGTTCATGCCTACACCGGTGCCATTCGCTGGCTCAAGCCGGTGACGCGCTCCGGGTACCGCATTCGCCGACCGTGCCATGCCGGGGGGCGCGTGATTTTTGTAACCCCTGTTGACGTCCAGATTTACGATCGTCTCAGCGGAGAGGGCCGGGCCCGCCGCGAGTTGCGGTTCCCGGCCCGCACCGCCGCGGTCAGTGACGGCCGGCGCTTCTTTGTCGGGGGGCTGGACAACCGGATCTATGCCTTCCGTGTGGACGGCCTCTTCCTCGATTGGCGTGCCGTCACAGATGGGCCGATTACTTCGCTGCCGGCAATTCACGGCGAAAATGTGTATGTCGCCAATGAGGGCGGCACGGTCTACGCCTGTACGCGCGACAGGAAAGTCGCCCGCTGGCCCAATCCGGCCTTCACCTACGGCCCCATCACCGCTGACCTCGTCGTTGATGACAGCGGGGTTTACGTCGCCAGCCGCGACCAGTCGCTGTATCTCTTTGACCTCTATGGCGGACTGATCCGTTGGCGGGCGCGTCTTTCATCCCCTTTGTATGAAGCCCCGTATGTGTCCCGAGAACTCGCTTACCAGTATTCCATGACCGACGGGCTCGTCGCGGTCGAGACGGGGCTCGATTACGAAATCGAACAACGGCTGCGCTGGAAGCTGCCTCAGGGGCGGCAGGTGCTCGCCGTCGATCAGAAATACGTCTACGTCCGCTCGCTCGATGAAAAGCTCCTCGCGGTCGCGAAAAAGGACGGGCAGGTGGTGCATAGCATCCCGGCGGCAGGCTTTACCCTGGGAATCCCCGCCCAGGATACCACCATTTTCCTGGCTTCTCCGGATGGCAAGCTGTTCTGCGCCCGGCCCCGCGGCGCACCGCTATTGCAGCAGCAGGACATCGCCAAGGCCCTGCTCCCGGCCGAGCCGGGCACCGCGGACAAGACGTCGGCGGGCCGGCCGACGACCCAACCGGCCGCCGAGGCCCCGGATTACCTGGGCACGAAGCGCGGCGGAGTCCCGATCGGCGGAAAATCGAAGGTCTCTCGGGACTTTGAGAAGGGCGATAGGTCTGAATGAAGCGCTGGTTGACTGACCACGCTCACCGTAGTTACTAGTTGTTGGTTATTAGTTATTGGTTTTTAGTTGTTAGTTCTTCGGTTTCTTGCCGTAATAGTGCTTTGCCACAACTCAATTGACGGGTTGGTGTGCCGCTGCTCTTGAGCAGTGTTTCTTAACGATCTCGGTGTACTCGGTGAAGCTAAGGGCGCGCTCAAAAATAACTTGTTCACTTTTTCCGACGCGGGGATAGCGTATAGTTCCACTCGCCATGAAAGCGATGAGGCGTCAATCTGAGTCTGGCCAGTTCCTCGTCGGTTACTTTGACCGCGGTTTCGTAGGTTCGGTTGTCGAGCGCCGCCTTGACGATCAGGCCTGCCTTCGTCGTGGTCGCGGCCCACGCTCACCCAGCCCTGGTTGTTGAGGATATCGTACACGCCGTAGGGAATGGCCTTGCCCAGCTTCTTGTCCATGAAGTCGTGAACGCGAACCTCCTCGGGTTCGCCCCGGGGTTGCCACTCGCGCCCGGCGTTCTTGAAATCGCCCACCAGTTCTTTCTTTTTCGTGTCCACCGAGATCGCTGGCTGGCCACGGTCGTGGAAGCGTCGCACCGCCGCATTGATGTGCTCGAATTGCGCGTTGCGGTCGGGATGCGAGGCCCCTTCCCGCGTCTTGCGGTTGGCCTGCAGGCTGTAACCGGCCTGACGGAGCAGCGCCGCCACGCTGTTGGCGCTGATCGGATGATGTTGACGGGCCAGTTCGTCCGCCAGACGACGCGTGCTCTTGCAGGTCCAGCGCAAGGGAGACTCCGGATCGCCCCGCGTCGCGGGTTCGATCAAGGCTTCCAGCGCGGCTACCAAACCGGGGTCCGTTTCGGTCAACCGCTGTCGTCCACCGCCCGGCCGCCGCACCCGCGCGGCTTCGGCCGCTCGCCGTCGAGCGGGCAAGTCCAACTCCCGCAGTCCGGCGGTAATCGTCGTGCGGGACAAACCTGTCGCATGAGCCACAGCGGTAACACCGCCCCAGCCCAGTTCGCGCGCCTCCGCTGCCGCCCACTGTCGCCGCCCGCGTTCGTCCATCTCCACGCGGAGGGCGCGATACTTTCGCCGAATCCGTCTGATGGTTTGTGCATCTTGCATCCATTAACATCATCGACGCTCCAACGCCAAGTTCAACAGAGAATTGTTCAATTTACTTTTGAGCACGCCCTAACAGTGCCACGCGGCCAATCAATGTGGATGCACGAGCACACTCTCGCAAGTAGCCGGATTCACGAAGCGCCAGAACTTCGGGTTCTTGTACACGTCGAGTTCCAGCGTGACGACGATTTCGTCTCCAACAATCCAGTCCGCGACCTTTTCATCATCGAGGAAGCTAACCGTCCAAGGCAAGGGTTCGCCGACCAGCGTGATCCACTCGCCGAGGGGCGACTTAGCACCGATGGCCTTCCTGTACGCGACATTGCCGACGAAATAGTCGCTCACGATGGTCCACTGCGACGGCGGATGAAATAGATTCACTAGGTCCCCGTCCTCGTCCTCGATCACCGGATCGCCGGCACTCCATCCGGCAAAACCCAAACCCAACCAGCTCTCGTAGACTTGGTTCACCAAGTCCGCCCCCAACTGAATCTCGACATAGTCGTCGCAGTAGACCTTGGCGACAGTCATTGTGATCGTAGTGCTGAGAGGATCGAGTGAGAACTGAACTTCCACGCCGTCAGGCAAGCGGTCCCCATCCGTGTCCACCTTGGTTGGGTTGGTGCCGATCGCGACCTCTTCGCCGTCGAGCAAACCATCGCCGTCGGTGTCAGGAGACCGCGGGTCGGTTCCGAGCGCCACTTCGCGGCCATCATCCAGCCGATCATAGTCGGTATCCGGAAGCGTTGGGTCCGTGCCGAGATCGACCTCCTCGGAATCCGACAGGGCATCGCCGTCGGTATCGCTGACCAACGGGTCGGTGCCGAGATCGGCCTCCTCGGAATCCGACAAACCATCGCCATCGGTGTCGGCTTTCAATGGATCGGTTCCAGCCTGGACAGCATCGCCGTCCGACAGACCGTCGCCATGCGCTAAACACGCTCCTGGCCCAACAGGACATGGCGCCTGGACATCATCGCCGTCCGACAGACCGTCGCCATCGGGGTCTGCCGTTAGGGGGATGATCCGGCCGACACCATCGACAGTGACACCAACTGGCTGAGGACACCCTCCGACGGACATGAGCGCCAACAATATGAAGGATGCGACGAGGCAAGCAATGAACCTTGACACCACAACACCACCCTTTCTATAAAGCGAAATGAGCTCGCGAAATCCGACTTCCTCTATCCGATGATACCCATATGGACGTGCCGCGACAAGCGTATTGCGCCGAACGTGCAATCGCGAGCGCCGCGCGGGTATCGGGCAGAGAGGTGCCACGAGAGGGCTGCGACGAGAGCCGGAGACGCATGGTAGGGTGGCCCACGTTCTCCGAACGTGGGGGCCCGATTTTTCCCTTCGCTCAGCCTGTGTTGGTACGAAGTGAACCAGGCTGCCGGGGGAATGAAATCGTGAACCCACGTTGAGACGTGGGCCACCCAGCCTTATGTAGTCGTCCCTGCGGATTCTCGTA
>JAGMDK010000439.1 GCA_023128695.1 Phycisphaerae bacterium | reverse complement strand
GACGTCGCGCGAAAGCCTCTGACCGAAAATAGCACCAGCATCATTGGTCCCTGCGAGGCGATTCCCACAAATGTGGGTAACAGCAAGGCTTCAGCCCGCGCGGTGTCCCGTAGGAGAGGAACCATCATGCGCTACGATCGACCGCGCGGGCTGAAGCCCGCGGCTCTTCTTCGCGGTGTACCATTGGAGACGACCTTATGCGCTACGATCGACCGCGCGGGCTGAAGCCCGCGGCTCTTCGGGTATACTCCGCGCTGTACAACAGGAGTGCTCATGAGACGCCGGGAGTTCCTTGGCCTGAGTTGCCGTCTGGGGATCGTTACTCTGCTGGGTTGCAATGGGGAGGAGGGGTTGCTGTTGCCGCCGCGGGAAAGCGAGGCGGAGCAGCCGAATGGCCTGACGCTTCTGACTCGGCTGGTGCACGTCACCGATACGCACATCGTGGACGAGGAGTCGCCGGCTCGCTTCGCGGGGGCTCATGTAATCACCCGCAGCGCGTGGCGACCGTATGAGAGCTATTCGACGCAACTTCTCGACGGCATCATCCGCACCGTGAACCGTATCCATGCCGCGGGCCGAACGATCGACTTCCTGCTGCATACCGGCGACGCGTGCGACAACGTGCAGTCGAACGAGTTGGCGTGGTTCCTGGGCGTCATGGATGGGGCGGTGATCGATCCCCGTTCCGGCCCGGACGAGCGGGCGGCCGACGCGCGGCCGGTGCCGGCCCTCGACCCGCACACGCCGTTTCCGGCCCAGGGGTTGTATCAGCGGGGCCGTCATGGCGAGCGGGCGTTAATCCCCTGGTATTTCGTCCCGGGCAACCACGACGAGCACTCACTCGGCGTCTTTCCGATCTGCGAGTCGCCGGACGGGCAGCGCACGGTGCCCTTGCCGCTGGACGGACGGCCGGGGCTCGTCTTGCCCGTGCGCCTCGACCCGTCGGCGTCGTTCGCGTACGGAAACGTGACGCCGGCCGAGCCCGGCCCGCCGTGTTTGTTTGTCCCGCCGCGGGCCGTCGAGCCGAACCCGGAGCGGGCCTTCTTCAGCCGGCCCGAGTTGATCCGCGCCCTGTTCACGACGACCACGGAACCGGCGGGGCACGGCTTTGAACAGCTTGAAGGCGGACCGAGTTGGTACAGCGCCCGGCCGGTCCCCGGCGTACGCCTGATCGGACTCGATACGACTGATGCCGCGATTGAGCTGCCGGGCGGCATCTACTTCGAGGGAGCGCTGTCCAGGTCGCAACTGACTTTCTTACAAACCGAACTGGAGGCGGCCCGGGAGCTTGATGAGATTGTAATCGTCGCCACCCATCATCCCAGCGCTGCGTTCATGCCGCTGTTGGGCAGTGCCGCGGGGCCGGTTGAGTTCCGCGACCTGTTGCGCTCGTATCCCAACGTGGTGCTGCATCTGGCGGGACATCGGCATCGCAATCGCGTCACCGATCGCCTGGGCTACCTGGAAATCGAAACCTGCTCCACGCTGGACCTGCCGCAGGAAGGGCGGCTGATTGAACTCTGGCGCAACGCTGCCGACGGTAACGTGGTCGTGGCCTACGAGATGTTCTCGCACCTCGACGACGCACTCCCGGCGTTGGGCAATGACCCCCTGCGTGCCCTCCGTGAAGAGGCTCGTTCGATCGCCCGGGCGGACAAGAACGCCACGGCCCGCCAGAAACGCTTCGACCCCAGCGGCGAAGACCCCGCCGGCACGCCGCGGGATCGCGACGGTGTTCTTCTCCCACGGCGGTGCCCCTAGTGCTCTGTCAACGTTGCGTTGATGGGTGGCACGGCCGTGTCGGCCGTGAATATCTGCGACCTGTACACGGCTGACACAGCCGTGCCACCCATCGTTTCAGAAAACATCTGGCGTTAGTCGGGAGGGCGAGGCTCCCGCCGAGCCGCGGCTCTTCACGTTTCGAGCGTTTCTTAGTCGTGAAATTTATGGACAGTCGCCTTGAACCACTCGATCGTCCGGGCAAACCCGTCGGCCCGCTCAACGACCGGATTCCAGCCGAGGCGGGTCTGGGCACGGGTGATGTCCGGCCGGCGGACAGCAGGGTCGTCCGCCGGGCGGGGCACGTGCGTGATCCGGCTGCTACTGTCGGTTAGTTGGATAACCTCCTGTGCCGCCTGAAGGATAGTGATCTCGACCGGGTTCCCGAGGTTCACCGGCTCGCTCACGTCGCTTTCCATCAACCGGACGAGACCTTCCACCAGGTCGCTGACGTAGCAGAAGCTGCGCGTCTGACGGCCGTCGCCGTGGACGGTTAGAGGAGCTCCCCGGAGGGCTTGATCGATAAAGGTGGGGAGCATGCGGCCATCGTCGCGGCGCATGTTGGGGCCGTAGGTGTTGAAGATGCGGGGGATGCGGATTTCGGAGCCGTGCTGGTTGTGATACGCCGTCAGGAGGGCCTCGCCGAAGCGTTTGCCCTCGTCGTAGCAGGAGCGGGCCCCGATCGGGTTGACGTGGCCCCAGTAGGTTTCGCTTTGGGGATGCTCTTGGGGGTCGCCGTAGACCTCGCTGGTGCTGGCGTGCAGGATGCGGGCACCACGGGCGCGGGCGAAATCGAGCAGTTGCCAGACCCCGCGGGAGCAAACGGCCAGGATTTCGAGTCGGTGAGGCCCGAAATCGACGGGCGAGGCGGGGCACGCCAGGTCGTAAACCCGTTCGCAAGGCCCCTCGACAAGGAGGGGATTAGTGATATCGTGTTCGAGGAACTGGAACCGCGGGAGCCGGCGGAGTTTCTCGGCGTTGGCTCGGCTGCCGCTGATGAAGTTGTCGACGCCGACGACGTCGTGACCGTCGGCCAAAAGGCGCTCGGTCAGGTGGGAACCGATGAAGCCCGCACAACCGCTGACGATGATACGCATGGGATGAACTCCAATGATAGTAGCCGCTACATATGTGGACCGTTATTATAGACCAAGAACCGCCGTTGCGTGAAGGCGGTGTGGAATTTTGCCGCTGTGGGCGCGGCCAGAGGTTAAGCAATGCGAGTAGGCATAATTGGGAGCGGTTACGTGGGGCTGGTGACGGCGGCGTGTCTGGCCGATAGTGGCAACCACGTCACGGCCGTGGACAGCGACCCGCGGAAGATTGAAGCGTTGCGCTCGGGGCACTGCCCGTTCTTCGAGCCCGGCTTGGCGGAACTGGTGAGCTCGAACGTCGCGGCCCACCGGCTGCGTTTTACTATCGACATAGCGGAGGCGGTCCAGGGGGCCCGTGTGGCATTCCTCGCGGTGGGTACCCCTCCCAAGCCGGACGGAGCGGCGGATCTGTCGTTTATCGAGTCCGCCGCCGTTGGCGTGGCGCGAGCCTTGACGGGGCCGTGCGTCGTGGTGGACAAAAGCACGGTGCCCGTCGGGACCGGGGCGCGGCTCGAAAAGCTGATCGCCGCCAATACGGAGCACCCTTGTCCAGTGGTCAGCAACCCCGAGTTTCTGAAGGAGGGGACGGCGCTGAACGACTTTTTCCGCCCGGATCGCGTGGTCATCGGGGCCGAGGATCAGGAGGCGGGGGATGTGGTGGCCGAGCTGCACGAGCCGTTCGTGCGGAACAACAAGCCGATCCTGCGGATGAGCCGGGCGGCGGCGGAACTCACCAAGTACGCCGCCAATGCGTATCTGGCCACGCGGATCAGCTTCATCAACGAGATCGCCGAGATCTGCGAGCGGCTGGACGTGAATATCAACGAGGTCCGCCGCGGGATGGGCTCCGACGCGCGGATCGGGCACCATTTCATGTACCCGGGACTAGGTTACGGCGGGAGCTGTTTTCCGAAGGACGTGCAGGCGCTGGCCAGCTTCGGCCGGGCGGCGGAGGCGGATTGCAACCTGCTCGAAGCCGTCCATCGGCGGAACCTGGCGCAACGGGAGAACATGGTGCGGTGCATCCGCGGACGGTTGGGAGAGAATCTGAGCGGCAAGCGGCTGGCGGTGTGGGGGCTGGCGTTCAAGCCGGAGACGGATGACGTGCGGGAAGCGCCCGCGCTCACCATCATCGAGGCCTTGCTCGAGGCGGGGGCTGAGGTCGCGGTGCACGACCCGCGTGCGATGGAGTCCGCCCGGGCCATCTTCGGCCGGCGGCTGGAGTACCATATTGATCCTTACGACGCACTGCCGAACGCCGATGCGCTGCTCATCATGACCGAGTGGATGGAGTTCCGCAGCCCGGACTTCGACCGCATCCGAGCGGCACTCAAGCAGCCGCTGATCTTTGACGGGCGTAATCTGTACAGCATCAAGACCATCGCCCGCTACGGCTTCGAGTACCACAGCATGGGCCGCCCGCCGGTGGAACGCGTGGGAACGTGAGCACGTGGGAACGTGAGGACGTGGGGACGTGGGGACGTGGG
>JAGMDK010000438.1 GCA_023128695.1 Phycisphaerae bacterium | reverse complement strand
TCTCGCCCAACCTGGTCTACCAGTGGCGTAAGCAGTTGCTGGGTTCGGCCGACATAGTCTTCACGCCCAAGCGGAACAGCGGCCGGGACCCGCGGCGTGAGCAGCTCGAAACGGAGAATCAGCGCATGAAGAACGTCATCGCCGAGATCACCGCCGAGAATCTCGATCTAAAAAAAACGCGCTGGGACTGAGCGACCACGCCCAGCTCCCGCCCGAGCTGCAACGCGAGGTGATCACCATGGTTGAACAAACGCGACAGCGCAGCCGCTGGCCGATCGGTCGCACCCCGCGGGCCTTGGAGATCGCCCGCGGCAACTACTACCGCTGGCGCCGGGCCCCGCGCTGGGAGCGGTCGCGGGCCCGGTCGCCGTACGAACTGCTGGACGTGCGGCCGGACATTCAGAGCGACCATGGCAGCGGGTTCATCGGGCGGGACTTCGCCGAGACGCTGGCCGAGCTGGGGGTGACGCATACGAAGATTCGGCCGCACACGCCGACCGACAATGCCGAGATCGAGCGTTATCACCGGACGATCGGCGAGCGGATTGCCGAGCACGAACTGGCGGACGTGACCGAGGCCAAGGCGGTGATCGCGGCGATCATCGCCCACTACAACCAGCACCGGCTACACGCGGCATTGTCATACCTGCGGCCGGTGGACTATTATCGTGGAGACCCGGCGGCGCTACTGGCCGAGCGTCGGTGGAAATTACAAACGGCCAGGGAACTGCGGAAGCAGGAGAACATCAAGCTGCGACAACGACGTCTGCCCTGGACGGACGCGAAAACCGTCTCTTATCCAAAACGGCGAGTTGTCTCACTTTGAGTGAAACAAATCACGGGATGTAAAGGAGCACGAATGCATACGGCCATAAAGCACCAAGCGCTGGTGAGCATCTCTACGCTCACCAGCGCCTGACAAATGTATCATCTGCCTAGTCTGTCAGCGCTTAGAGCGCCGCCGACGGAGGTGCGTACACCAGAATACTGAAGGTCCCGTCAACCTGGACCCCCGCGATATTATAGAGTTTCACCGTACCCCACAGTTGCCAGGCTCCCAGAGCATCTTGAACGAGGCCATCCGGATAGCCCGCCGGCGAGGTCGTCGCGTCAACCGTGGCGGTGAAGGCCTGAAGACCGGGAGGCGCGGGGCTCGAAGGCATTATCGTCACGACGACGGGGAAGTCGAGCGCTTCCGTCTGGGGCACGCCGCCCGACAGATCGACCATGGCGTCGTCCAGGTACGCCACGAAGACATACTCTCCCGGAGTGGCCGCGGGCTGCTCAAGGTCCATGCTGAACGCCCGCACGAGGTCATTGCCCGCACCTCCCGGAGGAACATACTGATAAGTGGCTTGGGCGATGGTGCGGGTACCCTCGGCGTCATTGCCGTCCTGGCCGTCCTGGCCGTCCTGGCCGTCCTGGCCCTTCTGACCGACCCCGTCCTGACCGTCCAGACCATCCTGGCCCAGGGCTCCGGCTTCGCCCGGCGCGCCCTGTTCACCCTGGGCCCCCTGTTCACTAGCCGGGCCTTGCGCGCCTTGCGCGCCTTGCGCGCCTTGAGCACCCAGCTCACCCTGCGGCCCCGGCAGCCCCGGCACGCCCGGCTGTGCCAAGCCGGCCTGGAGCTCCTCGGACAGGTTGTCGACATTGCCCGAGACGCCTTCGATCTGATTTGTAAACTCCTCGGCCCACATCTGGTCCGCCGCGTTTGCGTACAGGATTCCGCAACCGGTGCTAGCGGCGGCCGCAATGAGCAAAACACAACCCAACATGGATACTATGATGCGCGAATTCATCACTCACGATCTCCTTACAAGTTCTTTCAGACCAGCTATCCCACTACGCCTTATGACCTTAGCACAGACGACATGAACCACCAAGTCTACGACCTGACAATCACGTCCCACTCGAAACTCACCTAACTATACGGGCACCGTCAAGTGCTGTCCAACGGGCAGCCCACCATTTTAGCGTTTCTTTCCCTGCTTCTAACCACTTCTCACTACGCCACTTCGCGTGTCGGCCGGAGTGAAGCGGTAGCCGCCTCGAACCACGGGCCAGTCTGATCGCGGCGCGACACGCGTTGCCAGACGCGTAATTGGCGTGGATGACCCCATCGCCAAGTTCGTGTCCCGCTCACGGCCCAGAACAGCGACGCGCTCGGAGACACAACATCCGCCCAACAGGAGCATGGCGCACGCGATTAGTGGTATCTTCTTCCACATCAACCGATTATACCCGTAACCGCTCCCGGCAAGTCAAGAATAATCTTATGGAAATGGCGTTCTGAAGCGAATGTGTAGTCTTTTTCCATGATTTCCGGCACCTGCGTCCGAATCGCTGGTTAAATGTTGTATAATTCCGATATGCGAGGAGCCAGCGGTTGCCGCCGCAGGCCCTTGAATATCGACCATCATTTTGGAGGAGCACATCTGAGAGAGGAATCCGGACGCTCAAGGATCAGCGCCAGAACAATCGTGGCTTCGGCCGCCGTCTTGTACTGGAAAATGCAGTTCTGAGCAAGCGGGATGCGTGACCGGCGCCGCGTGAATGGCGAAACTCGAGAAGGGAGAACACGTCATGAAACGCAGAGTGTGCATCGGTCTATCGGTCTAGTTGTGGGAATCGTGGTCTTGATGTGCCCGCGCGTGCAGGCCCAGACCCGAGTGGGCGGCCTGATTTGCGGCGATACCATCTGGGGCTTGGCAGGCAGTCCCTATGTGGTGGACACTTCGATCCTGGTGGCCTGTGATTCGACGCTGACGATCGAGCCGGGCGTCGAGCTTCGTTTTGAACCTGGACTGGGACTGACAGTCGGGCACGTCACCTTCGGCCGGGGGACACTGGTGGCCCAGGGCAGCGCGGGGGCTCCTACCAATCCGGCTCGATCCTCGAGCACGTGATCGTCGAGTACGCCGGCGACGGTGGCGCGGCGGTGACTGTGGAGGACAGCTCGCCCTACCTGTCGTATTGCGAAATCCGCCACAACGACGATCGCGGCATCCACCTGGACGCCGGCGACAGCCCGCCGTGGCGGATCGAAAACTGCGTGATTTGGGACAACACCGGCGGCGATGGGGCCGGGATTTACCTGACCGGCGGCGCGGACCACATCCTGAGCGGGAACAACGTGCACGACTGCACCGGAGGCGCCAACGATGACGGCATCTATGTCAATGCCCCCACCACCACGCTGGATGGCAACACCGTCAGCAGCAACGCCGACATGGGGATCTATCTGTCCTCATCCAGTGATGGATCGATCCTTTCGGGGAACCAGGCCACAAACAACGGCGACGAGGGGATCTATCTGTACGGCGCCGTCGGGTCCGAGTTGACCGGGAACACCGTGACCGGCAACGGCGGCTACGGGATTTATCTGCAATCGAGCAGCAGCTCCACGTTGACGGGAAACATCGTCACCGGCAACAGCGACTGCGGGATCTATATATACTCCAGCGGAAGCAGCCAGTT
This sequence comes from Phycisphaerae bacterium, assembly GCA_023128695.1. Lineage (GTDB taxonomy): Bacteria > Planctomycetota > Phycisphaerae > UBA1845 > Fen-1342 > JAGMDK01. The sequence goes on along the minus strand of JAGMDK010000438.1, from coordinate 2,013 downwards.
GACGGACAACGACGTGACGGGGCACGACATCAGTGCTGCCGGCGCCGGGATCACCGTGTACAACAGCAGCGGGTGCATGTTGACCTCCAACACCGTCTCGGGCAACACTACCAGTAGCTCCAGCGGCGGTGGCGGGATGTATCTGTACAACAGCAGCACCAGCGAGCTGATCGGGAACATTGTCACGGACAACACGGCCACGCATGTCAGCGCTAAAGGCGCTGGCATTTACCTGCGGTCTTGCAGCAATAGCATCCTGACGTCCAACGAGATCACCGGCAACCAGGCCACGGGCACCGACAGCAAAGCCGGCGGGCTTTACCTGGAGTCGAGCAGCGGCTGCACGCTGACAGGGAACACCATCAGCAACAACACCTGCGGAGCCGAGGGCGGCGGGATCTACTTTTACAACAGCGGAAGCTGCACGATGACGGACACCGCCGTCACCGGCAACCACACCAGCGGGGGTGAAACCGGTGGCATTTACGTCGTCAACAGCACCTGGCTGTCCTTCCCGGGCGACCCGGAAACGGGCTCGTACAACGTCATCGCCTGTAATTACGGCTACTGTGTGTACAACAGCAATGCATACGACCCCGGCGGCAGCGGAGACATCGACGCGCGTTATGTCCACTGGGGCACCGGAAATGGGAACGAGATCCAAGCCTGCATCTACGACTTCTTTGACAACGCCGCCTACGGGTTCGTGGTCTTCTATCCCTTCCTGGACCCCGGCGACCTGGATGCCGATGACGACGTGGACCTGCACGATTTCGCCGATTTCGCCGTGTGCTTCGCCGGACCGGGTGTTGCAGTATCGTCCGGTTGCGAGGCCGCGGACCTCGACTGCGATAACGACGTGGACATCGACGACTTCGTCGAGTTAGAAGCGGTCTTCACCGGCCCGTGACGAGCGCGGATAGGCCGCCTAGCTTCTGCGGGGCCCCACCCCGTTTCGCTGGCCCGGAGGGCAGGCGAACGGGGTGGAGGACTGATTGGAGGCTGCCCGGACCTTGTTTCTCCGAATCGGTCCCCCATCCCGTCCAAGTGCCTGTCAAACAGGCACTTGGAACGGGATGGGGCACCCTCCTGAAACCACCGGCTGGAAGCCGGTGCCACACAGTAATGTAGCGGTCGGGGGCGTCATTTTGCGCTCGGCCCGGCATTTATGCCGGGTATCGAGACCGCCGAACATCCTCACCGCCCTTCTCCAGGCCCGCCATGAGCGGCGGGTCTGGAGAAGGAAAGTGAGGATCATTCACCACCCCCTCAACTCGTCCTGCCCCCCTTTCGCTCGGCCCACCGTAGAGCCCGCCGTCAGTTTTGTTCGGTTTCCGCGTGAATCTCGGCAGGATTCGTCACTTACATACATGGAAAGCGCGATTCGGTCGGACGGCGGTCGAACTCGGCAAGCAATGGCAGGCACGGCTTGGTGGTCGTATGGAACGACAGAAAGGAGATGTCAAGAGCATCGTGAAAAGGGGTCAGCCACGTGGCTGGCGCAGCAACATCTGAAGGGTCCGCTCTGTGGGCCATTTGGATGACACAATGAACAGGCGGCCCGCATACCGGACTCTACCTGATTTTCTCTAGGAGAAAAAGAGATGATGTACGCAAATCTACAAAATCAAGAAAAGATGTTTCGTGGAAATGTCCTTCCGGAGATCGCTCCGGCGGAAACTGTAGTGTTGGCACCCGTGCGGGTTCAGGCCGCGAGCCGACGTGGTCGGCGTGAAGGAGGTAGTCTGATGAGATGGCGTATCGGCATATTGGCGTGTGCCTGGGCAATCGTGGGCCTATTGGCCGCGGGGCCGGCCTGGGGCGAGTACGGGGACGGCTCGATTGTGGGCTGGGGTGAGCAAGTGGTCGGTGGCGACCTGAGCGCGGACTGCGTGGACGTAGCGGGGAGCGGAAACCATAGTCTCGGGCTGAAGGCCGATGGCTCGATCGTGGCGTGGGGGTACAACCACCACGGCCAATGCAACGTGCCGGCGCCGAACACGGACTTCGTGG
>JAGMDK010000437.1 GCA_023128695.1 Phycisphaerae bacterium | reverse complement strand
CACAGATTCTGCGGAAGAGCCAAAAGAAAAGGCATGTTTTTTGACGCGCAGACTGCTGCCCACCGGGGCAGCGAAGCCTGTAAGCATAAGGAGATGTACAACATGAAAACGCGATGTATGACACTGCGGGCCCTGTTGGGCGCCATCCTGGTCTTGGTCATGGTTGGCCAAGGTTCCGCGAGTTACGCGGACTCTTGCAATCCCGATGCCGTGCCCAACTGTGAGACTGGGGTTTACGTAAGTGATTACTGGTACTCGGACGGAGTACAAATCTTCGCCGATTACAATGACAATGTATACACCACCGATTCCCCTATCTGCGGCAACTGCGTCTTCAACCCCGCCTACAGTGGTCCGTATACCTGGCCAGACAACGAAAGCATTAACGTCAATTTTGTTGACAACGACCTCTTGATCACCTACGTGAACTTTGAGGTTATACCGGTGGATACTGGTTCTTTCTGGTATACCATGAGGGTTTGGGACCGGAACGGCAATATTGTGAGCGACGACCGACACCTTGACGATCACGACTCTAACCGCAGACGACGGGACAACATATAGGTGCGTGGTCACAAACGCCTGGGGCGACGTGAACAGCAACAGCGCGACGCTCACAGTCAACTATCCGGAGCTGACACTTGTCGCGCAGGACACCTGCGTAAACGCTAGCGAGCAACTCGTTGTTAACATTGACCTCTCCAGCTACGACGAGTCGTGCCCCGACATCCTCGGCGGGCAGTTCCTGCTCGAGTATGACGAGACCGTGCTGGACTTCGTCAGCGCCGAGGTCGGCGGCGGCCTGATCGTCGAGGAGATCTACGAGATCGTTGACGAGCCCAACGGCCTCATCGACTACGCCGTCGGGACCGACACCACGAGTCCCGAGCCGGGCATCACTTCCGGCACGATGGCGATCCTGACGTTCGACGCGATCGGCGAGGTGTGCGACGTGGCCGACCTGATTACGTTCCGCGCCAACGACCCGCCGACACGCCTGACCAACGAGAACGGCGACTACTACGACGAGCCGAGCGGCAACCTGCTGGTGTTGGACCTCGGCGCGATCAGCATCGACTGGACCGACCCGGTCATCTCCTGCCCGGCCGACCTGGACCTGCTGGGCGATCCGGACTGCAACGACACCGACCCGGGCTACGCGACGGCGACCGACACCTGCGACACCAGCGTGGACCTCACCTGGGTGCGTAGTGACGGCCAGGGCCTGAACGATCCGTTCTGCATCGTTGACTCGCCGATCACCATCGAATGGACGGCCACGGACGACTGCGGGAACACGGACGTGTGCACGCAGACGATCACCGTGCGGGCGCTCGAGTTGCAGGTTAACGTCCAGCTCGCCGGCAGCTTCACCGGGCTGACGTTCGATCGTTGCATTACGTTCGAGTTGTGGGAGTGCGCCACGCCGACCACGCTGATAGTGGAAGAGGTGCTAACCTTCACCGACGGTCTGGCCAGCGCCACGTTCACCCTCGCCCCGCAACCGGTGGTGTACGAGTGCATCACGGCGCGTGACACGCTGCACACGCTGATGAAGGAGGACGCCGACGACTTCGCCTTTGACGCCCTCAACCAGCGTTACACGGCGGACTTCACCGACCAGTCGCCTACCGGCGATGACGACTCGCTGCTCGGCGGTAACGTCAACGATGATTCGTACATCGACATCATCGACTTCGGCCTGTGGGCGATCAACTACGGCACTGACTACGGTACGGCCGACACCGATTGCTCGACTGCCAGTCCGCATCCGGACTTCAGCGGCGACGGTGTGGTGAACGAGAACGACTTCTCGTTCGTCCAGATCAACTTCTTCCTGTGGGACGAGGCCGCCTGCTGTGGTCTGAAGGCCGCGGCCGGCAACGGTCCGGTTGACAGCATCTCGGTCAAGCGGCTGCATAAGCTCGGTTATGGCGAGCTGGCCGTCATGGATCTCAACCACGACGGCTGGTACGACATGACCGACATTCAGCTCTGGCTCAAGGGCGTGCGCCCGCGGCAAGGGACGCAGACCGGCGGCACCAAGACCACCGGCCTGTAAACCTAAGCAGGACCAGGAGAGCCGGGGCGGCGGGTGTGGCTGCCCGCGAACCGGCGGCACAACCGCCGCTCCTCCCTCTCCTTCTCCAGCACCGCGCCCGCCGCTGCTTGCGGCGGCGGGCG
>JAGMDK010000436.1 GCA_023128695.1 Phycisphaerae bacterium | reverse complement strand
ACCCTGAACCCCGAACCCCGAACCCCGAACCCTGAACCCCGAACCCCGAACCCTTTGGTTGCGGCCCAAGGCCGCGCTAAGCTTTCTGTGTGGCCGGTCGCTTCCGCTCCCGGTTCTGATAGGTGCCCTAAGCACTCGCAATCGGTAGAATTACAATACTGAGAGATGCGATCATTGCACAATGCCGCCTCCCAGTTGTATCCGATATCTCGGGATTGGCTGCCTAAGTCGATATCGGTCAGGCCGCATTGTTACTTGCCCATGCTGAGCGCCCCCGCAGACAAGGAAAACTGCAAATGACCAAGCGAACACTCAATCCCTTGGAAACGTTCGAAAATCCCAGCCCAAAGCGTGATTACACTATTCAGCACAGCGCCCCGGAGTTCACCAGCCGCTGCCCGATGACCGGCCAGCCGGACTTCGGCACCGTCATCATCGAATACGTGCCCGACAGGCTCTGTGTCGAGCTCAAGAGCCTGAAGTTCTATCTCCAGGCGTTTCGTGAGGAAGGCATCTTCTACGAGACGCTCACCAATCGCATCCTGGATGAGCTCGTCGCCGTCCTGAGCCCCCGCGGGATGCAAGTCCGAACCGAATGGACTCCCCGCGGCGGGATACACTCGACCATCACCGCCGAATACGAAAAGCCGTAAGCATTCAGCGGTCAGCAGTCAGCTTTCAGCGGTCAGCGATCAGCCGAAAGTCGAGCATTCAACGGGTAAATGTCACAAATAGCGAGTCATTCGGAGCAGCCTGAGCACATGGCTGAGGTTAAGTACGTACTCGCTAATCAGCATAAAAGCTAACCGCTGAAAGCTGATTGCTGACCGCTGAAAGCTGATTGCTGAAAGCTGACTGCTGACCGCTGAAAGCTGATTGCTGACCGCTGAAAGCTGACTGCTGACCGCTGAAAGCTGATTGCTGATTGCTGATGACGACGGATGCACGCCCCCCAGGCCCACGTTACAATCCGGGCCCAAACAAGATCAGTCAGAAAGCAGGTGCATCATGCAGGACAGCGAGAATGTGCTCATCAAGGCCAAGTTGCTCGGCGAGGCCCTGGCGGCCCACCCGCGGGTCAAGGACTACTATGCCGCTCAGCGGGCCGTCCGGGCCGATGAGACGGCGCGGAAACTGCTCCAGGATTATCAGAAGCAAGCTGCCTATATCCATCAACTGGAGGCCGAACAAAAGCCCGTCGAGGTCGCCGACAAGCAGAAACTACGCGAATACGAAACGCAGATGGCCGGAAATGAAACGCTGAAAAACCTGATGCGCGCCCAGGCCGACTACGTCCAGCTCATGACCCAGGTTAACCAGACCATGGAAGCCCCGCTGGCGGACCTGGCGCTCCCGGAGAAGTCGGAGTGAGCGATCAGCCCAACGGCGAATCCCGGCCTCAGGCACCCGTGTGCCGGCCCTCTCAACCGATGAGCCCCGCGACCCGCGCGTGGTTCATTGCCCTCCTGGGCTGGACCGCCGCCCTCTCCTTTTACCACCTCGGCGGCGGGGCCCGCTTTGAGCCGATCGACTGTTGGGTCGCGCAGACCGCCCGCGAGATGCTCGACGCCGACGACTGGCTCGTGCCGCGTTTCAGCGGCGAGTTGCGTATGCAGAAATCGCCCGGGCCGTACTGGGCGGTCATGCTGGTCAGCCTGCTGCGGGGCACGCCGGTGGACGAGGTTTGCGCTCGCGTTCCTAACGCCGTCGCCGCCGTGGTGCTCGTCGCCACGATCTTTTGGCTGACCCGCCGCATCGCGGGTGATCGCGCGGCGGTCTTCGCCGGTTTCGCGGCGTCGTCCAGTGTTCTGATCCTGTGGTGGTCGCACCGCGGCGCCAGCGATCTCGGCCTGACGACCTGCACAACCGTCTCACTGGCAGCCTTGTGGGTCGCCGCGGAGAGTGAGCCGGCCGGCCCGAAGCGTAACGCACTATTCCTATTGGGCTACTTCGCCGCCGGGCTGGGCATGATCTACAAGATGCCGATGCCCCTGGCCGTGGTCGGCGCGCCGGCGTTCTTTTACGTGCTGTTGCGCAATCGCTGGCGGGTTTTCGGTAATCGTTGGCACCTGGTGGGGCTGTTGTTCTTCCTGCTGCCCTGGTTGCCGTGGGCCGTCGCCGTCGGCGTCACGGAAGAAGCAGCCCTGTTGAAATGGCGGGTGGAGTTCGTTGACCGTTTCACCGGCGCCCTGCCGAACGTCGCGGGTCAGGATGAGACGAAATACCTCTTCACCTACCTCATCCCGCCGCTGTTGTACTGCCTGCCGTTTACACTCTCGCTGCCGACCGCGCTGGTGCGGGCCTTCCGCAAACAGGTCGGCGTCAACCGCGGCGGCACGCTGTTCATGGTGATCTGGTTCCTGAGCCTGCTGGCGTTCTTCACGGCGTCCACCGGCAAAGAACAGCGCTACTTCCTGCCGGCCCTGCCGCCGCTCTTCGTTTTGCTCGGGGTCGAATTGGCGGTCTTCTTCGACCCGAACCGCCGCTGTCGGCCGGGGCTCGATCGAGCCGGGGCCGTCGCGGTCTGGATCATTATCCCCGTGGCGCTGATCGGCGGCGGCGTCTTCGGATTGTGGAAATGGTACGAGCTGCGCGGCCGGTTTGACCTGGACGGGCTCTACGAGTGGGGCGACATTTGGCGACCGTATGCCGTCACTGCCGCGCTTCTTGCCATCGGCTTCGGCGTGGCGGCCTGGTTGTATCTGCGTCGCCGCGAGCACGCCTCCTTCGGCATGATCGTGGTCACGATGTGGTTGATGTGGCTCTGGGCGTGGCCGCGGGTGATGCCGTTGATGATGTCGCAGCGGCCGTACACGGACTTCGCCCAACAACTGTCAAACCCACAAAAGGTTCCGCCCGGATATCGCCGACATATTCGCCAGGTCGGCACTCAGGACTCGCGTATTACCTGGTACGGCGACGTTCGCTTCCCGCGCGTCATCGATCAGCTCGAACTCTTGAAGGAGCAGGAAGGCCGCCGCGATTTGGACTATGAAACCCGCCGCACGGGCGAAGAGATGGTGAAGATGCTGGCCCGCGACGAGCCGGTTCTGTTCGTCGTCACTTTGCCGGACTACATTCGATTCCAGGTACAGGCGCGGGCTGAACTTGAAGCCGAGGGGCGCGAGATGCCTCGCAACTACCTCTGGCTACAAGCTCGCTACGGCCGGGAAGATGACCAATGCGTGCTGTTCGGCAACAAGCCGCCGCGGTTTCCCGAGCCGGCGTTGCGGCTCTCGGACCAGGTGCGGGACAAGCTCGCCGAGCGCGGTTGGCACTCGTCGCCGACCGCGAGTCAGGCGGCGTCGCGACCGGCATCCAATGAGTGATGGCCAAGACCCTGACACAACATCTGAACGACTGGACCGAAGCGCCCAGCCTCCGCGTGGCGCTGCGGCGTATCGCGGAATATCTCGCCCTGCGGCTGTGGATCATCGTCATTAGTTGCTTCCCGATCGAGATGAATCTCAGGACGGCTCGGCTGATGGGGCGCATCTGGTGGCTCGTACTCAAACGCCATCGCGAGCGGGCCATGGACAATCTGCGGCCCGCGCTCGGCGACCGCTACGATGATCGCCAACTCCGCCGCATCGCCCGCCAGTCCTGCGAGCATTTCGCCCAGCTCTACCTGGTCGAGCTGGTGCTGACGCCGCGCATCATCACCGAGTGGTCCTGGGCCCGGCACGTCGAGCTCGATCGTCTTGGACCGGTCCTGCGCGAGCTGCTCGCCGACCGCGGCGTGATCATGCTCACCGGCCATTTCGGCAACTATGAGCTGCTCGGCTACACCATTTGCCGCCTGGGCATCCCCCTCACGGCCATCATGCGCCCGCTCGACAACCCGCTGATCAATCGCTACCTGGTCGCCTCGCGCGAGGCCGGCGGGCTTTCACTGCTCTATAAGAAAGGTGTGACTGCCGCCGCTCCCGAGGTCCTCGACCGCGGCGGAGCCTTGTGTTTCATCGCCGATCAGGACGCCGGCCGGAAGGGGCTGTTTGTGGATTTCTTCGGCCGCAAGGCGTCCACGTACAAATCGATCGGCTTGTTGGCGATGCAGAAGCGCGTGCCGATCGTCGTCGGTTACGCCGCCCGTGTCCGCCCCGGCTTCCATTACCGGCTCGCGGTTGAGCGCATCATTCAACCCGAGGAATGGGACTGCCGGGACGACCCCCTCTATTGGATCACGCAGACGTTCTCACAGGCCTTGGAGGCCGCGATTCGCCGCTGGCCCGAGCAATACCTCTGGGTCCACCGCCGCTGGAAGCATCGTCCCAAGAGCGAACGGCCGCTACATTAATTATGTGGCACCGGCTTCCAGC
>JAGMDK010000435.1 GCA_023128695.1 Phycisphaerae bacterium | reverse complement strand
CCAGATGTTTTCTGAAACGGCACTATAGCCCTGAGAGGTCACGTATCGGAGAGCACGCCATGCATATTCCCTTGAAGCGCGGGATGCTGATCCGCCACCAGAATCATGTGTATTCGGTCGCCGAGTTTCAGGAGCGGCGTACAGGCAAGCAACGTGCGACGGTGCATGTGACCTTGCGCGACGTTCGCGACGGGCACCAGGTGGATCGCACCCTCGGCGAGTTGGAGCCGATTGAGGAGGTCCCGCACGCCTCCCGCTCGATGCAGTACCTGTACGCCCGCGGCGACGAGCGCGTTTTCATGGACGCCGAGACTTTTGATGAGTTCGAGCTCGGGCCCGCGCAACTACACGGTTGCGAACCATTCCTCAAGGAGGGGGAGACATACCGCGTGCTGTTCATCGACAACCATCCGCTCTCACTCGAAATGCCGGACGTGGTTCGGCTGGCGGTCGTCGAGACCGCCGCCCCCGCGCATTCGGTCGGCGGGGCCAGCAACGTGCAGAAGGAGGCCACCCTGGAGAACGAGCTGGTGGTGAACGTCCCCTTGTTCATCAGGGTCGGCGACACCCTCCGCGTCGACACGCGCACGAAAACCTACGTGGGAAAAGAATAGCCGTAAGCACTCAGCGGTCAGCAATCAGCCGAAAGTCGAGCGTTCAACGGGTAAATGTCACAAATAGCGTGTTATTCGGAGCAGCCTGAGCACATGACTGAGGTTAAGTACTTACTCGCAAATCAGCGTAAAAGCTGATTGCTGACCGCTGAAAGCTGATTGCTGAAAGCTGATTGCTGAAAGCTAGCTGCAAATGGCTGAACTCTTACGAATAGCCCTATCCGCTGCGATCCCGCCGTGCATCCCGCCCTCATTCGAGCAGCCAACTCAGCAAACGTTCTCTGTTCTTCAGCAGCCAATGCACCTTGCGGCCGATCATCTGCAAGACCCCGAAACCCGGCAGTCGCCCGAAAGAGCCCGTGACCGCAATCGGCAGGACCGTCTCCCCGATCAGGGCCTCCGCCATCAGGTCCGGGAGCGCTTGCCGCTGTGCCTCGGGTACCGTTCTGCGCGACAGGTAGCCGTTCATGAACCGCCGCGTCCGCGACTCGTCCCCGAAGTCCGGCCATTCGTCCGGCCCCGCCGTGCCCCGCAGAATCGAGAATTGGAGCATCCCGTACGCCAGGTCGATAATCGAGGGCTGAAGCCGGGCGGCGTCAAAGTCCAGCACGGCACAGATTTTATTTCCTCGGAAGAGCATGTTTCCTGGGTGCCAGTCCCCGTGAATGATCGTGACCGGCCAGCTTGAGAAGTCGCCCTGGTTCACGTGCTCGGCCGCCTCTTCGTAGCGTTCATATAATTCTTGCGTGATCTGGAGCAGCTCGGCCTCGTGCCCGATCACGGAATCGTGGCTCGCCGTCGTGGTCGGAATCGCGTTGAGCCCGTTCCGGACCGCATCGGCATCGTGATAGCTCCCGGCCGGCGGGGTCCACTCCGTTTGAAAATCGATCACTGCTTCGTGATATCTGGCCAAGGCCAGCCCGGAGTAGGTGGTCTGCTCGAGCGAATTGTCGTAACGCTCGCCCTGCACATACTCGAACAGCTCATACACATGCCCCCCGAGCTGCAACAGCGAATTCTGGTCGTTCCGCGTGCCGATCAACGCGGGAACCGGGAATTCCTTGTCCCGCAAATGCGCTACCAGCGCGTGCGAGAAAGCCACCTTGAAGGGGTCGTCGCGCCCGGAAGCGCGGCGTTTGAGGAGATAACGGCCGCGGGGCGTGCCCAGCAAGAGCTTGGGGGCCTGGCGTGAACCACGCGGGAATTCCTTGGCGCTTTCGATGACCCCAACGTCGTAATGGCTGAGCACTACGGCAAGCTCGCTGGGCGAAAACCGTTCCCGATCAGATGTCATCCCATCCTTCCGCAGAGCCGGCCCCGACGCTTGCCCAACCTCTCCTCGCCATCATAGCGCTGCCGACGCCGCACACAACGGCACAATGTGGATAAACGTCAGCATTTTTCACCTGGGGGCGTGATGCTCTCGGCGGCCCGAAAAACGTAGCGGCCGGGCTCCGTACCGGCCGAATCACCGGCTGG
>JAGMDK010000434.1 GCA_023128695.1 Phycisphaerae bacterium | reverse complement strand
GCAATCACCCAGGGCCACCCGGCCACTTCACTTCGGTCCCCGCGGCGCACTGGCCGGATTGTCACTCGGTCGGTAAACTATGCGCACCTTGTGAACGGGACTGGACGGCGCGGTTGGTCACAAGGGGACAAAGGCTGCAAAGCGAGGATACGTCATGAGAAGGATGCTACTCGGTACGTTGATGACAGGAATGCTGCTGGCAGCCGTGGGCTGCACCGAAGGCCCCACCAGAATCATCGGGCACAGCCTCGAGCGCTCATCGCAATGGTTCGGCGTGCTGGGCCTGACCGGTGACAACAATAACCTGACGGTGTTGCGGGGCTCAAGGCTGATAAAACTATCAATCATCGGCGACAACAACACGGTGTCAGTCGAAGAGGGTGCCATGCTCAACCGGGTGGAGTTCTGGGGAAACGGCAATACGCTGAGCATTCCTTCGTATCTGAGCTTGCGCTCGTCGGAAATCGGCACGAATCAGATTATTCGCCGCCCGCGCGAGCCGCGGCCCCGCTCGGAGTGGCCGCCGCCGGTGTCGGTGCCGCCCGCGTACACGCCGCCCGAGACGGAGTTGGGGGACGCATCTGAGGAGCCGCCGGAGACGACTGAGCCGGAGGTGGAGCAGGAGGAGGACCTCCCGGCCGAGACGGAGGTCGAGCCTGAGTTTCAGCCCCCGCCGAAGCCCGAGGACGAATCTCCGTCGCCGCATGGGACGGGCGATAACGAGTAGGGCGAGCTATCATGGCCGGAGCGGAATGGTACTACGCTGACAATGGGCAATCGGTGGGGTGGCCCATCGGATGCGAAGGAGACTTGGGATGTCAATGAGCCGACGTGATTTCGTCCGTTCGACGGCAGGCTTGGCCGCCATCGGAATCGGAGGAGGAACGATGAACGTTGCGGCGGCAGCCCGACGAGACGAGCGGATTCGACCGCGCCCCGGGCGGGCGGTGGTCATCGCCAGTGCCAACGGTATCCCGGCCTGCGACTGCGCCATGGATTTGCTCCAGCAGGGCGGCGACCCCCTCGACGCCGTCGTCGCCGGCGTCAACCTCGTTGAGGACAACCCCGAAGATCACTCCGTCGGCTTCGGCGGCTTGCCGAACGAAGACGGCGTGGTCGAGCTGGACGCCTGTGTCATGCACGGGCCGACACACAAAGGCGGCGCCGTCGCAGCCCTGCAAAATATCCGTAACCCCTCCAGCGTCGCAAAACTCGTCATGCAACGCACCGACCACGTGCTGCTCGTCGGCGAAGGCGCCCTGCGGTTCGCTAAGGCGCACGGCTTCAAGGAGCAGGACCTGCTCACCGACGAGGCTCGCCGCATCTGGCTCAGGTGGAAGGAAAAGCACTCGGACCGCGACGACTGGATTCACCCGGAAGCCGACCTCGAGGCCGCCCGGTTCCTGGGTAGAAATGATGTAGAGTACACCTACGGAACCATCAGTTGCATGGCCCTGACGCCGAACGGCGACCTCGGCGGGTGCACGACGACCTCGGGCCTGTCGTACAAGATCCCCGGCCGCGTGGGGGACTCGCCCATCCTTGGGGCCGGGCTGTACGTCGACAATGAAGTCGGGGCCTGCGGCTCGACCGGCCGCGGCGAGGCCAACCTCATCAATTGCTCCAGCTTCCTGGTCGTGGAACTGATGCGCGGCGGGGCGACGCCGGAGGAGGCATGCAAACAAGTGTTGAAGCGCGTGGCGGACCGGACCGAACCGCGGCTGCGGAACGGCCAGGGGCAGCCGAGCTACCAGCTCAAGCTGTACGCCGTTCGCCGCGATGGGATGGTGGGCGGCGCGTGCATGCGTGGAGACGAGGGCCGGATGGCCGTGCACGACGGCAAAGAGTGCCGGCTGGTCGGCCTCGAGGGCTTGTACCCCGCACTGCCATTGCCGGCGAGTCTATCGCCGACCGAGCAACAGAAGCGTAGCTAGTAGCGTTGTTCATTGATACAATCGGTTTCGTTAAACCGAGGAACCGGCGATGATCACGCGCTTCCGCGTCCAGAATTACAAAGCTCTTCGCGACGTGACGCTCGACCTTACGCCGATCCACGTCCTGATCGGCCCCAATGACTCGGGCAAAACCAGCATTCTGGAAGCGATCGCCGCGCTGTGCCGGAGTGTCGATCACGAGTTAATGGCAGCCTTCACCGGTTTGTGGGAAGGAACCGGCCTCGTGTGGAACCATGAGGGAGAGCTCCCCGTTTCCTTTGAGGCCATACTTGAGACTGATGGATCAGTTGTCGAGTACGAGTTATCATGTCGCTTCGCAGACAATGGCCGACGGCCCACTTCATACAATGAGCGTATCATATTCGCGCCAGATAAACTCGAATGGCCGAATCGGGGGGGATTGCCGCATTCAAACGTACTGAACCTGACACAAGGCAAGGTGCCAAGAAAAGATGATAATACTAATAATGAAGTAGTCTGGCTCGTCCACGTCGCGCTCAAGGGTGTCCATTTCTATCGTTGGAACCCGCGCATGCTCGCCTTACCGGTCGCACCGGACCTGAATCGCCGTTTTCGAATGGAATCCGATGGTTTCGGGCTGGCGTTGTGCCTTGACGATATTCTGGGATATGACCGGGATCGTTTCACTGCCCTGGAGAAACGCTTCCAGAGCATTTTCCCTGACGTGAAGTCGATCAAGCTTATCCCGGAATTAGCTTACCGGGCACCGACCGACGACCCGAGACAGGTCTCCATGTTGCAGAACGCTGATGGCAAGGGGATCTATTTCGACTTTGCCGGTCGCGGGCTGATATCCGCATCGCAGGTATCCGACGGGGTGTTATTGATCTTGGCGTATCTCGCGGTCTTCTATCTGCCACAGCCGCCGCGCGTCCTCCTCGTGGAAGAGCCCGAGAACGGCATCCATCCCAAGCGGCTTAAGGACATTCTCGGCATCCTCCGTAATCTCGTCAAGGAGCAATCCCACACGCAAGTGATTCTCACCACCCATTCGCCATACGTGGTCGACCTCTTCCAGCCCGAGGAAGTTACTCTGTGTCAGAAAGAAGGCGACGGTTCGGTAACGGTCCATCGCCTCTCCGACAGCAAAACCATCCGTGAACAGGCTGATTACTTCACACTCGGCGAAATCTGGACCGGCGAGGGCGATGAGGCACTCGCCGAGCCCGCCGCCCCGGATCAGGAACCGGCGTCGTGAAGGTCCTGATCGTCTCCGAGGGGAAGCACGAACTGTCCGGCGCCCTCAAGACGCTCGTGCAGCGGCTGGCGCCGTCGATCAAGCAATGTGATCAGGATCGGGTCAGCCGAAATGATATTCATGTCCATTGCGGCAAAACCAAGGGGTATGCCAAGCGAGCAGTACGTTGGATACGCGAGGCCCAGAAGCGCGGTTACGATGCCTTGGTGCTCGTTATCGACCAGGATAACCATCCCGAGCGGACGCGTGAGTTGGATGAAGCCCAAGAATCTGGGTTGACTATTCGCATTCGCCGCGCGCTCGGCGTGGCGATCCGGACCTTTGACGCCTGGATGCTGGCGGATGAACGGGCTCTGGGTGCTGTCCTGGGTTATATAGTCGACCGACAGCCCAGTCCAGAAAGAATCGCTGATCCCAAGAGCAGATGTCTCGCGTTGCTGAAGGGGAGCAAGAAAAGGATGACTCCGTCAGACATGTACTCGGCCGTAGCGGAGGACACCGACCTCGGCACTCTGGAGGCCCGCTGTCCAAAGGGTTTTGCACCCTTTGCCAAACGTGTCCGCATGTTGCGAGCATTGAATTCGTCAAACACCGGCCGGTAACAGTCCGCCGCAAAAGTCGGCTTCGGCCGAAAATGTAGCGTCCGGGCTCTGTCCCGGACGTAGAATACGGAGAAAACCTCTCCCGCAACGACGTCCGGGACAGAGCCCGGACGCTACACGACTTTTGCGGCGGACTGGTAAGATTTGCTCAGAAGACATACCAGTACACGAACGCCGCGATGACCGCGAGGACCACCACGACGAACCATACATTCCGGCGGGTCGGTACGCCGGTGCTCTGGACGATCCACTCGCCGCAATAGGGGCAGCGGTCGGCGAAATCGGGGACGGGGCGGCGACAGTTGGGACAGGGGACGGCGGGCGTTTCGTCGTCATCATCGTCGATCAGGTCGCACTCCTGCGGACCTTCTGGATCATCTATCTCCCACGCCTCGTCGTACAGATCATCTTGATCGAAACGTCCGGGCATCTCAGCGTACCAGCGGGAGGATGCGTTTGAACAACCCCATTATCACGTAGTTTGGCACACGCCGGGAACTGCCGCAAATCGGCGGCCCGACAAAAGGCCCGGGAATTGTAAAAAAGACTGGACGAAGCCCGGCCGGTCAGCTAGCATTTAGATGGTTTCGGAGCGAGTGTATTCTGTCACGGATGACGAGGTAAACGCGATGGATCGCGAAGAATACCCAGTAGCGGTGGAATTGGGGGACGCATCCGCACCCGTCTGCATCCCTGAAGGACCAAGCGTGGAGCCTGTGCACGGCGACGCTGTCGAACCAGCCTCACTGTGTGACGGCGGCGCGACGCCGCAACCCCAGGCTCTCATCTCCCAAAATGAGTTGAATGCCGAGGTCGAGCCGGCGCAGGTGATCGAGGCGCTGCTGTTCGCGTCGGACACGCCGCTCAGTGCCGCCCGTTTGGCGGAGTTGTCGGGGATGGGTTCGGCCGGGCAAGTGAGAGTCCACGTGGCGGCCTTGAACGAGAAATACGCGGCCGCCGGTCTGTCATTTCGCATCGAGGCGATCTCGCGCGGCTACCAGATGTTGACGCTGCCGGCCTATCGTCCCTGGCTGGTCAAGCTAAACAAGCATCGCGGGCAAACCCGCCTCTCGCCCGCCGCCCTGGAAACGCTCTCGATCGTGGCCTACAAGCAGCCGGTGATCCGGGCCGACGTCGAGGCGATCCGCGGAGTGGCCTGTGGCGAAGTCTTGAACCGCCTGCGTGAAATGGGCCTGCTCAAGATCATCGGCCGCGCGGAGATCGTCGGGCGACCGATGCTGTATGGAACTACCCGTAAATTCCTCGACATATTCGGGCTGGCGGACCTCGATGACTTGCCGCCCATGGAAACACTGACCCTTCGGCGTCCGGAACCGCCGGCAGAGGAGGAAGAGGACGCCGCCGCGAATGAAACGCCGGCGGAGATACCCGTAGTGGTCGCCGGGGCGTAGTGAGCTGGGAAAACGCGAGAACTCCGAAGAGCCGCGAGCCTACCGGCGGTAGAACGCCGCGAGGGCATCCACAACGACCTGTTGTTGCTGATTTGTTAATTCGGGGTAGATGGGCAGCGCTAGGACCTCGGCCGCGGCCCGTTCAGCATGTGGAAAGTCGCCGGCCTTATAGCCCAGGTCGGCAAAGCACCTCTGCAAGTGCAACGGCAGCGGGTAGTACACGCCCGCGCCGATCCTGCGGTCTTTGAGAAACGTGGCCAACTCGTCACGCCGTTGGACCCGCAGCACATACTGGTGATAGACGTGCCGGCCGTTGATTTCCTGGGGCGGCCGCACGTGCTCGGGGACCAGGCCGGCGGCGGTGATCAGCTCGGTGTAGCGCGTGGCCCGGGCCCGACGCCGCTCCGTCCACTCTTCCAAGTGCTTGAGCTTGAGCGTGAGGATCGCGGCCTGAATGGCGTCGATCCGGAAGTTGCCGCCGACGTGGTCGTGGTAGTACGTGTGCCCGCTGCCGTGGATGCGCAGCTTGCGGGCTGTTTCAAATAAATTTTCGTCATTCGTGAGCAGGGCGCCGGCGTCGCCCAGGGCTCCGAGGTTCTTCGTGGGGTAGAAGCTCAGACAGCCGAACAGCCCGAACGAACCGGCCCTGGCGCCGTCGTCACCCTGCGCGCCGATCGCCTGGGCGGCGTCCTCGATTACCGGCAAATCATGACCGGCCGCGATCTCCAGCAAGGCACGCATGTCGGCCAACTGTCCATACAGATGCACCGGAATGATCGCCTTGGTCCGCGGCGTGATCAGCCGTTCGAGCTGTCCGACGTCGAGGTTGTATGTCTCGGGGACAATGTCACAAAAGACCGGACGGGCGTTCAGCCGAGCGACGGTGCCGGCGGTGCCGAAAAACGTGAACGTCGGCACGATCACCTCGTCGCCGGGGCCGACCTCGAGCGTCATCATCGCCACGAGCAAAGCATCGGTCCCGGAAGACAGACCGAGCGCGTGTTTCGTCCCGCAATATTCGGCCAACGCCTCTTCGAGCGCCGAGACCTTGGGGCCGAGGACATAGTAGCCGGAGGAGGCGACCGCGGCGAGCTCACTCAACAACTCGTCGCGCAGGTCGGCGAACTGTGCCGCCAAATCCAGCGGCGGTACGGGGGTTGACTGCGGGGTCATCGGCATCTCAACTCCTCGGTTGGCGTCCGTCGGGAGGGCGAGGCTCCCGGCGGGGAGGGCAAGGCTCCTGCCGAGCCGCGGCTC
>JAGMDK010000433.1 GCA_023128695.1 Phycisphaerae bacterium | reverse complement strand
GGAAAGGAGGGGATTCTGACTTCGACCCTTCAACCCGGCATAAATGCTGGGCCTAGCGCGCAACCCGGCATAAATGCCGGGCCTAGCGCGCCACCTCCACGCGCGAAAGCCTCTGACCGGAAATGGCACCAGCATCATTGGCCACTGCGTCCGGCACATTTGCTGCAAGAGTAGCAGACTGCTACGCTTAGGGAAAGATGAGCCGGCTGATGAGCCCCCAGTATGCCAAAGCGGAAAAAACAGAAACGACGTGAAGCGACGAGTAAGAAACGCGGAAGCGCCTTGCCGGTGAGCGGGCCTGAAAGTGTCGAGCCCCCCCTGGTCGGCTTCGTCTCGCTCGGCTGCGTCAAGAACCTCGTCGACTCCGAGAAGATGCTCGGGCAGATCGCCGAGTCGGGGGCCGTCATTAGTGGCGATGAGTCGGCCGCCGATGTGATCGTCGTCAATACCTGTGGCTTCCTCGACTCCGCCCGACAGGAAGCCCTCGACGTCATTCGCGAACTGGCCGAGCGCAAACGGCGGGGTGAATTGCGGCGGCTGGTCGTCGCCGGGTGCCTCGTCCAGCGCGACGGCCGGAAGCTGCTCGAGGAAGTGCCTGAAATCGACGCCCTCGTCGGCGTCAATAACCGCGACGACGTCGTCCGGGCCGTGTGGCGCCACGAGCGCGGCAAAGCCCTTAATCTCTACCTCGGCGACTATCACCCCCAGCCGTGGTCCGATCAGGGTCGGCTGCGTCTGACGCCGCGGCATTATGCATATGTCCGTATCAGTGAGGGCTGCGACCAGCAGTGCACCTTTTGCACGATTCCCGCCATCCGCGGGCCGTTGCACTGCAAGTCGCCGGACCGGATCGTGGCCGAGTGTCGCGAGCTGATCGCCGACGGGACGCGGGAATTGATCCTGATCGGGCAGGACACGACCGGCTACGGCCGCGATATCGGCTACGAGCCCGGTCTGGCCGGCCTGCTGCGGACGCTCAACGAGGACTGCGACGGGGCGCGCTGGATTCGGCTGATGTACGCGTATCCGTCGGCGTTCACTGACGCGATGATTGAAGCCCTCGCGGAGTGCGAGCGGTTCGTCAAGTACATCGACCTCCCGCTCCAGCACATCAACGACCGCCTGCTCAAGGTGATGGGCCGCCGAGTGACGCGGAAGCAGACCGAGGCGCTGCTCGAAAAGCTCCGGGGTCGCATTCCCGGCGTGACGATCCGAACGACATTCATCGTCGGCTTCCCCGGCGAGACTGAGGCGGAGTTCGGAGAGCTGCTCGAATTCGTCCGCGACTTCCGCTTCGACGCGCTCGGCACGTTCAAGTACTCGTTGGAACCGGACACACCTGCCGGAAAGATGGATGGTCAACTTGAGCAGACCGCCAAAGAAGAGCGTTACGAGCGGCTCATGCTCGGGCAGCAGGAGATCGCCTTCGCCGCCGCCCGGCGACGTGTGGGCGAACGATTCGACGTCGTCGTGGACGGCCTCGGCGAGGAGCGTCGCGCCGTCGCCCGACACGCCGGTCAGGCGCCGGATGTGGACGCCGTGTGCTACTTAGATAGCGTTACGGTCACACCCGGGGAGTTCGTACCGGCTCGCTGTGTGGCAACGGATGGTTATGATCTGCTGATAAGTGGTAAACTACCGGCATGGAACCCATCAACCCCACCTTCGACCATTTTGAGGAGTTAGCGGCGCGGTTCAACAGCGTGCCGCTGGTGGCGACGCTGATCTGTGACGACATGACGCCGCTGAGTGCGTTCGCGCGGCTTCAGGCGGATTCGCCGCGGGCGTTTCTGCTGGAGAGCGTGGTGGGGGGCGAGAACGTGGCCCGCTACTCGTTTCTCGGGGCCGACCCGGCGTGGACGTTCGAGACCATTCGCGAACGCGTCCGGTGGATCGACAACCACAACGGCCAACAAGGCGTTGAAAAAGGGGATTGTCACACGTACGAACAAGAGAGTGACGATCCGCTCGCCCTGCTCGAGCAGACCTTGAAGCGCTACCGGGCTCCCGTGCTGCCGGGCCTGCCACGCTTCGTCGGCGGGGCGGTCGGTTACGCCGCGTACGACACGGTGCGCTACTACGAACGGCTGCCCAGCGCCCCGGCGGACGACCGCGGGCTGCCCGACCTGCTGTTCGACATCTACGAGACGATGATCGTCTTCGACCACGTGCACAAGATTGTGCTCGTCGTAGCGCACGCCAATGTCCCGGACAACGCGAATGCGACGCAGCGGCGCGCGGCGTACGAGGCAGCCGCGGGGCGGATCGAGGAGTTGGTGGAACGCCTGGAGCGGCCCTCCGTCCTGAGACCCACCCGGATCACGCTGCCGGCGCCCGCCACCGAGCGCTATACGAGCAATTTCGAGCAAGCCGCCTTCGAGCAGGTCGTCGATCGCTGCAAGGAGTACATCCGGGCCGGCGACATCTTCCAGGTCGTGCCTTCGCAGCGGCTGCTGGTGGAAACGGCGGCCGATCCGCTGAACATCTATCGTGCTCTGCGGGTCATCAACCCTTCGCCGTTTATGTTCTACCTCAAGAGCCCGCAGGTTGTGCTGGTGGGCGCGAGCCCGGAGGTCATGTGCCGCGTGGAGGACGGCGTCGTGACCAATCGGCCGTTGGCGGGGACCCGCCGCCGGGGGCGGACGGAGGAGGAGGATCGCCGGCTGCGGGAAGAGTTGCTGGCCGACCCGAAGGAGCGGGCCGAGCACGTGATGCTGGTGGACCTGGGCCGCAACGACGTCGGCCGCGTCTCCAAGCCGAACACCGTCCGCCTCAGCGACGTCATGACGGTCGAGTACTACAGCCACGTGATGCACATCTCCAGCACCGTGACCGGCGAATTGGCGGACGGGAAAACGGCGTTCGATGCCCTGCGGGCCACGCTGCCGGTCGGGACGGTCAGCGGAGCCCCGAAGGTGCGGGCCCTGGAGATCATCGACGAGTGCGAGCCGACCCGCCGCGGCCCGTACGCCGGCGCGGTCGGGTACGTCGATTTCGCGGGGAATATGGACACCTGCATCGCGTTACGCACGCTGGTGGCGCAGCCGACGGGTGGCGGACAATACAAAGCCTACGTGCAGGTCGGCGCCGGCATCGTGGCCGACTCCGTCCCGGAGCGGGAATACCAGGAAACACTCAACAAAGCCCAAAGCCTGTTGAGCGCAATCCGCACGGCGGAGGAGCGGTTCGGCGAAGCTGGTACGGCTGTCCTGACGTGATGACTGAGCAGCAGATGAAGGTGCGTCCGGGACGTATCCTACGGGTGTGTCGGGTGGCACGTCGGGTGGCACGGCCGTGTCG
>JAGMDK010000432.1 GCA_023128695.1 Phycisphaerae bacterium | reverse complement strand
CTTGTACACGGCTGACACAGCCGTGCCACCCATCCATCAATTGAGATGTAATGGAGCACTACGATGCTTGCCGTTAAACACCTGCGCCAATATATTACCTTCAGGACAACAACGGTGTGAGTGCGGCCATCACAGAAGCAGGGCTGGAGACATGAAACCAATCGAAAACATGAGGTTCGCCGGTTTGGTGGCCGTGATTTCGACGAGCTTGATCCTGGCAACGGGAGCTGAAGCGCTCGCAACGGAAAACGACCGGGACGACGACGGAGTGCTCAACACCGAAGACAATTGCCCGGATGTCTATAACTACAACCAGTTCGATACAGACGGCGACGGCCTCGGCGATGAATGCGATAACTGCCCCGGCCACGCCAACCCGCTCCAGGAAGATCAAGACGGCGATGGTTTCGGTGATGCCTGCGACTCCGACGACGACGAAGAGGAGGAGGTGGCGGAGGATCAGGACGGCCAAGTCACTCCAGTTGTGCCGGGCTGCTGCGACTGCACCCCGTGCGGCACAGTGCCGTTGACGATGTTGCTGTTGGGTGGCATGAAACTCTGTTGCAAACGGCCGCGAGGCAAACGTGGTTAGTGTCAAGTATCGGCTCTCGATGAAGCAGACCAACAAGCCAAAGAAATCTGACAAGGCAGCCTCGACAGCGGCCGCCGGTCTTCCGCGGCACGGTCTGCCGCGGGAAGGCGGCCAGGTGCTGCTGCTCTATTCGCTCACCGCCGTGGCGCTCTGCTGGATCTTTCCACCCTACGGCGTATGGCCGCTGGCGCTGGTCTGCCTGGTCCCGTGGACGGTGGCGACGTGCCGGACGCACCGGGCCTGGCTGGTACACTGGCTCAGCTTCTTCATTGGCTGGGCGTTCTTCCTTGTTGCCCTGCGTTGGCTGATGCCCGTCACCGGCTTGGGATACGCCGCCCTGGGGGTGTACCTGGCGATCTACTGGACGCTGGCCGCGTGGGCGATCCGGACCGGTCGGCGGCACGGCATCTCGCCGATGTGGAGCCTGCCGGTCGTGTGGGTTGCCTGCGAGTACCTGCGCGGGACCGTCATGACCGGATTTCCCTGGCTGTTCATCTCCCACGGCTTCTTCCGGCAACTCCCGCTCATCCAGATCAGCGACATCACCGGGGCCTACGGCGTGTCGTTCCTGGCGGCACTGGTCAACGGCGTACTGGTCGAGCTAGTCCTCCGCCGCTGGCCTGCGCCAGGCAGCAAGATCTCCACCCGCCAACTCTGGCTCGGCGGCATAGTCACAGTGGTCCTTCTGCTCGTGACGCTCGGGTATGGATATTTCCGCCTCAACCAGGTCGATTTCGAGCGTACCCCGGAGTCGCACGGGCCGCGCGTCGCCGTGATCCAGGAAGACTTCCCGCTGGCCTCCACTCCGCCCTACAGCGCCGCGCCCCCGCAAGTTGTGTTGGCTACGTATCTTTCGCGGGCAGCCGAGGCGGCCCGCCGGGAGCCGGATCTGATTGTGTTCCCGGAGACGGTCTGGTCGGCGATCCAGAACCTCAGCTTCATCGAAGTGGAACGGGCGGCGATCGACAATGAATACGCCGACACGTGGCTCTACGGCAACCTGTGCCATGTTGCGGTATCCGCCCTGGCGCGGGGCGACTACCCGACGGTAAACGTGCAGATCAGCCAGTTGGAGCGGCCCTCCATGAAGTTGCCGCGGCTGCCGGCGGAGGGCGGGCCCCCGGTCACGGTGGTGGTCGGCTCGGTCTCGATCGAACAGTTTCCTGAGGCGACCTACCCGAAAGAGAAGCGGTACAACTCGGCCCTGGTCTATGATCCAGACGGGACCCAACGTCGCCTGCGCTACGACAAGCGTCACTTGGTCCCCTTCGGCGAGTTCGTGCCGTTTCGGTACGGGTGCTTGCGCTGGCTCTACCTCTGGCTGAACAGTCTGAGCCCCTTCAGCCACGGCGGGCGGGTCGAGTACTCGCTGACGCCGGGCGAGCAGTTCACGGTGTTCGAGTTACAGGTCGAAGACCAAACCTACACCTTCGGCACGCCGATCTGTTACGAGGATGTCACCCCGTACGTCATTCGCGAGTTCACCTGGGACGGGCCGCGGCGGCGGGCCGATTTCCTGCTGAACATCAGCAACGACGGCTGGTTCCACCACCGCGTCGGCCCCCCGCCGACGAGCACCATCCAACGTCCCCTGTGGTGGTTGCGACGTTGGTTCTGGCAAAGCAACGAGTTGCCGCAACACTTGGCGATCTGTGCCTTCCGGGCCGTGGAGAACCGGGTCAGCATCGCGCGGGCGGTCAACACGGGCATCAGCGGCTTCATCGACCCCAACGGGCGGATCTACTCGCGGGTCCTCGCTGAAGACGGACGGAGCTTCGGCCCGGGCGTCGTCGGTTATGACCTCGAACACGTGTATCTTGACCGGCGAACCAGCTTGTACGGGCGTTTCGGAGACTGGTTCGCCGGCGTGTGTGTGTTGCTAACGTGTTTGCTGTGGCTGGGAGCCGTCTTCGAACGCTGGGTCCTGGCCCTCAAGCATAAGATCGAGTCGCTGCTGAGAAAAGGAGGTTAGCGGGTGCGGTACAGCACGGTTGCGCTCGGCTTTTTCATGCTGCTCTGGAGCGGCTGCCAAAACAACCCGAAGCGTGATGAGACCGTGGCTCTCTGCGGGCCGGAGCGATTGGAATTGCACAGCCGCGCGCTGGACCAGTTGTTGCTGGCCGCCGGCAGCGACCTCGACATCGTCTCCTGTAACGCCATCGAGGCTCTGGTCGAAGTGGCCCCGCGGGACGGGCTGCCGGCGTTTCGCAAAGCGACCCGCTCCGAATCCCCCGTGGTCCGCTACGCCGGCTTCGTTGCCCTGGGTGAGCGGCGCGATCACAAGTCGCTCGACCTGATGGTGACCGGCGTCAAAAACGTGCATCCACACGTGCGCCTGGCGGCGGCGTTCGCGGCCTACCGCTGTGGGAAGGAGGGTGCCGCGCGTCTGTTGGTGCGGGCCCTGACCGACTCGCCGGAAGATGGCTTGCGGGCCGAGGCTGCCGCTCTCATCGGCCGGCTGGAGGAGCCCCGGGCCAAACAGTGGTTGCAGCGGGCCCTGCGTCTGCCGGCCAACGAAAAATCCAGCCGGGTGAGCTTGGCGATCAACGGCGCCTTGGCCCGGTTGGGCGACGAGGACGGCATTCGGCGGCTCGTCTTGTACTCTCGCGGAGACACCGCCGAACGTACCGAGGCCTTGTTGATTCTGGCGGAACTTGATTATCAGGAGGTCCGTGAGGATTTGCTCTACGCCTTGTTGGGTCCGGAAGAGGAGTATCTGGAAGCCCGGCTGATCGCCGCCCGCGGGCTGGGCAAGCTCGGCTTCAAGGAAGGATATGACCTCGCGGCCCGGATGCTCAGCTACACCGATCCGAACAGGAACCCGACGCCGGAGAATCCCGACCGGACTTTCGCCGTCCGCTCCCTGGCGATCCACGCCCTGGCGGAGATTGGCGACCCGCGAGCCCTCGGGCCGCTACGCGAAATTGCCGCCGCGCCGGACGACCCCCGCCTCCAGGTCGCGGCGAGTTACGCGATTTGCATGATTCTGAGTGACAGTAACGAAACCAGATGAGTCGTGCTGGCGAAGGAACCGCTGGTGCGAGAATCCTTTCTCGCACCCGGTTATCACAGGGTTACTATCCTGTCATGTTGTTTACTAAGATACAGGTTGTGAGAGGTCATGCCACATGTAATCCTACTGGCCGGACCGAATGGGGCCGGTAAGTCCACGATGGCACCGACATTACTCAAGGATACCATCGGTGTCGTGGAATTTGTAAACGCGGACACGATCGCACAGGGACTGTCGGAATTCGACCCGATAACAGTAGCGCTGGCCGCGGGAAAGATCATGCTGGAACGATTGGAGGAACTTGCTCAGATGCGCGTGAGCTTTGCGTTTGAAACCACGCTCGCCACACGCTCATTATACCGTCGATTACAAAAACTGATCCAAAACGGTTACGAGTTCCATCTGATCTTCCTCTGGCTTGAAAGTGCCGATCTTGCCGTGGCTCGTGTGGCAGCACGTGTGCGTATGGGCGGGCACAGTATTCCGGAAAGCATTATTCGGCGGCGTTACTCGGCTGGGTTGCGGAACTTTTTTTCATTATATCAACCGTTGGCGAACTCTTGGCGGATGTATAATAATTCAAA
>JAGMDK010000431.1 GCA_023128695.1 Phycisphaerae bacterium | reverse complement strand
AGCTTATCAACGCCCCAGCCCTTTATTGTCCGAGCCACGATCGCGAAGGGTTTGTCCGTCGTGCCGACCTTGCTGAACGCCGCCGCGATCGCCTCCGGGTCGTGCCCGTCAATCTCAGCCACTTCCCAGCCGAACGCGGTCAGCTTCGCGGCGAGCCGCTCGGCCGACTGTTGCGGCGAGACATCGCCAGCCTGTCCCTGGCCGTTGGCGCTGAAGATCGCACAGACGTTCGTCAGACTGTGATCGACGATGAAGTCAGCCGCCTCCCAGACCTGACCCTCGCGCGCCTCGCCGTCGCCGATGAGGGCATACACGCGGCGGTCCGTGCCATCGAGACGCGCGGCGACGGCCAGCCCGGCGGCCACGCTGAGCCCCTGACCGAGGCTGCCCGTGGCGGCGTCAAAGAAAGGAAAACCCTCAGCCGGGTTCGGATGGCCGTCGAGTACGCTCCCGCGGGCACGGAGCTGGTCGACTTCATTCGGCGTGAGCGTCACGGCTGCCTCTCGGTCGCGACCGACCGCTCCGCCGAGATTCGCGAACGCGGCATAGATTATCGGGACGGCATGTCCTTCTGACAGCACGAGTCGATCCGCCGTCGCCTCCCAGGGGTTGGCCGGATCGTAGCGCATTTGCTCGTACATCAGGTACGTGACGAGGTGTGCTAGCGAAAGCCCGCTGGAGGGGTGCCCCGAGCCGGCTTGGGTCGTCATCCGCACTACCAACTTACCCAGTTCCGCCGCCATACGATGAATCGCCGCGGTAGACGCCATGTGCTCACTCCGGAGGTTGCTCGACGGCCTTGGGCCCCGAAAGGCGGCGAGTGTAGCGAGCCGGCTCAGGCAGGGCAAGTTGCAGCGAGCCGGTTCAGGCAGGGCAAGTTGCTCGGAAGCGGGGGCCAGGCATGGGAATGTAGCGGCCGGGCCCCGTACCGGCCGTAGGTGCAAGATAGGTTTGGGTGGTATGGCCGTGTCGGCCGAGATAGCCTCCCGCGGATTAGAACACGACTGACACAGCCGTGCCACCCAATTCGGCCGGTACGGGGCCCGGCCGCTACATTTCCCAGTAGGCGCAAGCGGGGAGAGGGCAATATAATGAAGGTCCAATCGACCGCCGGCGTAAGCGGACAGGGTTATCTAGGAAATCCCGGTTAAGGCAAGGTACTTGCAAGAGAAGGAGGCATTTCCATGAGAAGGTTAATTGGAGCGATTGCGTGTGGTTTGCTGTTTGCGCTGCTGATGCCACCGGCCGCCGGGGCCGACTCGCCCCAGCGTGGTGACGGGTCGATCGTGGCCTGGGGCCAGAACAGCGATGGCCAATGCGACGTGCCGGAGCCGACCGACTTCGTGGTCGTCGCGGGGGGCAGGGAGCACAGTCTCGGGCTGAAGGCCGACGGCTCGATCGTGTCGTGGGGGGACAACTACTTCGGCCAATGCAACGTGCCGGCGCCGAACACGGACTTCGTGGCCGTCGCGGGGGGCAGGTTCCACAGTCTCGGTCTGAAGTCCGACGGCTCGATCGTGGCCTGGGGGTACAACGGCGATGGACAATGCGACGTGCCGGAACCAAACACGGACTTCGTGACCATCGCGGCGAGCGCGGGGCACAATCTCGGTATGAAGGCCGACAGCTCGATCGTGGCCTGGGGAGGCAACTGGTACGGCGAATGCGACGTGCCAGTGCCGAACACGGACTTCGTCGCCGTCGCGGCGGGCGCGGGCCACAGTCTCGGGCTGAAAGCCGACGGCTCGATCGCGGCCTGGGGAGACAACATCGTGGGCCAATGCAACGTACCGGCGCCAAACACGGACTTCGTGACCGTCACGACGGGCGGGTACCACAATCTCGCGTATAAGGCCGACGGCTCAATCGTGACGTGGGGGAGCAACTACCACGGCCAATGCGACGTGCCGCCGCCGAACCCGGACTTCGTGGCCGTCGCGGGTGGCGGCAACCATAGTCTGGGCCTGAAGGCCGACGGCTCGATCGTGGCGTGGGGATGGAACGATGTCGGCCAATGCGACGTGCCGGCCCCG
>JAGMDK010000430.1 GCA_023128695.1 Phycisphaerae bacterium | reverse complement strand
AGCAGTGGCACACCAATCCATCAATCGATGCCTATTGTTGCATTTGAAGGTGACTATTCACTCTGGATTAAGGATACTCATGAATACAGAAAAGGTTGTCGTCATCGGTTCCGGACCGGCGGGGTTGACCGCGTGCATCTACGCCGCCCGCGCCAACCTCAACCCGCTGTGCTTCGAGGGTTTCAACGCCGGCGGTCTGATCCCCGGCGGCCAGCTCATGTTCACGACCGAGGTCGAGAACTACCCCGGCTTCCCCGAGGGCGTCACCGGCCCGCAGATGATGAAGGCTTTCCGCGATCAGGCCGATCGCTTCGGCACGCGCTTTATCCGCGACGACGTGAGCGCGGTCGATTTCTCCCGGCGGCCGTTCATCGTCAAGAGCCCTGACGAGTCGGTCGAGGCCCACGCCGTCATCATCGCCACCGGTGCCCGCGCCAACTGGCTCAACCTCGAGAACGAGCAACGCCTCGCCAAGATCGGCGGCGGGGTCTCCGCCTGTGCCGTCTGCGACGGTGCCATGCCGATGTACCGTGACCAGGAGCTGGTCGTCATCGGCGGCGGCGACTCAGCCATCGAGGAGGGCGTCTACCTGACGAAGTTCGCCAAGAAGGTCTATCTCATTCACCGCCGCGACCAGTTACGGGCCGGCAAGGCGATGCAGGAGCGGTTCTTCAAACATGTCGAGCAGGGCCGGATGGAGCCGGTCTGGAACTCGATCGTGATCGATGTTTTGGGCGACCAATCCATCACCGGCGTGCGGCTGAAAAACGTGAAAACGAACGAGCAGCGCGATTTACTGTGCCAGGGCATGTTCTTGGCGATCAGCCACACGCCGAACACGGAGTTGTTCAAGGATTACCTCGCGACGGACGAGAAGGGTTATTTGAAGCTTGCTCGTCTGGGCAGTACGTACACGGCCGTGGAGGGCGTCTTCGCCGCCGGCGACGTGGCCGATCATGTATATCGTCAGGCCGTCACCGCCGCCGGCTCCGGCTGCATCGCCGCCCTCGACGCCGAACGCTGGCTGGCGGAGCGGGGGATCGAGTAGAGAATATAGAATACAGAATAGAGAATATAGAATTACGAATAGCGGGTAGCGAACTAAAGGAGGTCGGGTGGCCCATCGCTTCAGGGCCTGTCGATTTAATGGAAAACACTCCTGAAAAAGTGCTTTTATGGCTATGTTGCCCCATCAATACCCCAGGTACGGATGGTGTAAGACACCCTTTCGTGAGGTTTTGTCATATTAAATCGTCAGGCCCTTCAGCGGTGGGGGACGCGAATTGTGTTCGTTGGATCATTCGGGTTCCCCACGGCTAAAGCCATGGGCCACCCGGCCCGCCGCAAAAGTCATGTAGCGGCCTGCGGCTCGCAGGCCGTCGGCCTTGTAGGACGGGTTTTACCCGACATACGGTCACTACCCTTCAGCAGTGGTTTCATGATCGAAAGAAAGCAGGATTTGCCGCACTTGTGGTTCCAAAGCGGGTAGCTTGTTCTGAACGATGTCCCACACGATTTCCAAATCGATACCGAAGTAGGCGTGGATCAGGATGTCTCGCAGGCCGGCGATTTTCTTCCACTCCACCTGTGGGTGGCGTACCCGAACATCCTCGGGGATCTGTTTGACTGCCTCGCCAATGACTTCGAGGTTACGGACGACGGCGTCCAACGTCTTCTCGTCCCGGGCGAAAGTATCCAGGGATAGCCCAGCCGCATAGCGTCGAATCTTCTCAACCGCGGTCAGAATGTCTTCAAGATAAACCTTCAAATCCCGGGGCATAGACGGCTTCCGAAAGAATCGTCGGCTTCAAACGCGGCTTGATCGCGTCCGCCAGCACCAGATCCACGTTACGCTGGAACAGCTCTTCCAGAAAGAACTTCAGGTCCATGTAGGCGTCGAACGACTTGGTTTTGAACTCGACGAGGAAATCCAGGTCGCTTTGTGGTTGCGCCTCGCCCCGCACGCTTGAGCCGAAAAGGCCAAGTCGTTGGATGCCAAGCCGCTCCAGACGAGTTCTGTTCTCGCTGAGCGTCTTCAGTATTTCACGAGTCTGTTGCGTCATTCCATCAACTCATCATGAGCATTATACTCGCTTCCGCACGGCTCGTATCTCTCCGGTCAGGGAAATGCGCGATGTTGGCTTCGCACGGACATGAGGTTTCCACTTCTCACCCCTGGAACGGAGAGGGCTTTAGCGGCTAATATGCCGGTTCGGTATCTCAGTGTTGTTTCAACGTGGTTCTTACACGCGAGGTTTGCAGAGATGAAGAAAATCCGCCTGTTCACCCCCGGCCCGTGTGCCGTTCCCGAGGAAGTGTTGCTCGAAATGGCTCGCCCCTTCGAGCACCACCGCACCGATTGGTTCAAGGGCTTTATGAAAGAGGCCACCACAAAGCTCCAGGAGGTCATGCAGACCAAGAACGACGTCATCACCATCACCGGCTCCGGAACGGCGGCGGCTGAGGCCGCGATCGTCGGCTGCCACCCCCCGGGCTCCAAGATGCTGACCGTTGAGGGCGGCAAATTCGGCCAGCGCTGGGGCGAAATCGCCGAGCAGTACGGCATCAACGTCCATCGCCACGAGATCGAGTGGGGCACCGCCGTCGAGCCCCAGTGGATCGCCGACTATCTCAAGCAGGACCCCGAGATCACGTCCGTCATGCTCACCCACAGCGAGACCTCCACCGCGACGCTGTGCGACCTGGAGGCGATCGGTCAGATCGTCAACGCCGCGGGTAAGCTCTTCCTGGTCGACGGCATCACCTCGATCGGCGCCCTGCCGGTCAAGTCGGACGACTGGGGCGTGGACGTGATGATCACCGGGGCGCAGAAATCGCTCATGATTCCGCCGGGGCTGGGCTTCCTGTCGGTCAGCGAGCGGGCCTGGAGCGTGATCGAGAATAACAAGAGCCAGCCCGCCTACTACTTGAACCTGATCAAGGCTCGCAAGAGCGGGGCCAAGAACGACACGCCGTTCACCCCAGCGCATCTGCTGATCCGCGGCTTGAACAAGGCCCTGGACATCCTGCTCGAGGAGGGCCTGGAGAACGTCTGGAAGCGTGTCGCCGTGATGGCGGCCGCCACCCGCGGCGCCGGCGAGGCGATCGGGCTGACAGTCTTCTCAAAGCGGCCCTCGGATTCGGTGACGGCGCTCACCTGCCCGGCCGGGCTGAAAGTCCCCGACATCCGCAACGGGCTCAAGGAACGTTTCGGGATTCAATCCGCCGGCGGGCAGGAGCACCTGAAGGGCAAGATATTCCGCCTCGGCCACATGGGCTATGTGGATGAAATGGACACGATGGTGGCAATCGCCGCCTTGGAGCAGGTGCTCTACAAGCTCGGGCACAAGTTCGAGCTCGGCGCCGGCGTAACAGCCGCCCAAAAGGTGTTCGCGGAAAGACTGTAGGCTGCGGCCGGTACGGGGCCCGGCCGCTACAGGACTATTGCGGCGGAGTGCTATTCTTGTTCTTCTGCCTGCCAATAAAAGAGTCCCCCCCCGCGCTGACGGGGTGGGAACAAAAACCTCGCTTGGTAAGCTGATCATTCCAGACGCCGCCGATCGCCGGCACTGCCTCCGGGAGAGGCGGCCCCCCGCTTATTCGCCCTCGGCGGGCTCTTCTTCTCTCTCGCTCGGGGACGGGTACTCGGTGCCGTCCGGTCCCATGGGGCAGAACCACTCCCCGGTCTTCCTGTCCTTCATCGCGCCGCAGATGGTGTAATCGTTGGTGTCGGGATTGAAGAAAACCAGTTGGCGGTTGCCCTTGATACGCCGCCTTTTCTCCGGGTCGTTGCGCCATTTCGCCAACTCGGCGGCGGTCAGGTGCCAAACCTCGCCGGTTTCCACGTCAATCCAGTGGGTGATGCTTGCCTCCGTATCGGCGTAATCACTCTCACTGCCGCCACGGATAAAGAAGAAGCCGGCGGCAATAATGGCCACGCCGATGATCACCAACAACACCACGTTTTTCACAGCAGGCGACATTCGTCTTATCCTTCTCTACGGTACCCACCACACGGCCTTGCCCGCCGTCCACAGGCGCTACCAGCCCGCCGCGTGGCTTACCCGGGACCGCTCCGGGGCCCATTTGGGAACCCCGTTTGCCTTAGCCGGCCCCGGCCGGACGTATCGTTATTCCCTCGAAAGACCCAGGGACCGCTGCCCTGGGCCGCGTATCGGCCTCGGCCCGATCATTCCGGATACGGGTCACAGTTCCTATACCAAAGGTTGCTGTAACAGTACTCGCCCGTGGGCTGATCGAGATACGGAATCCACTCCGGATTGAGCGAGTGCCAGCCGGTGCTGCATTGGACGCGGGTGTCCACGAATGTGTTTGTGGCGTGTCCGTCCAGGAAACATATGCTGTGCCTGGAAAACTTGCGGTGGTTGCCCATGTATTGGCTCATCTCGCCGAGGCCCCGGTCCATCGGGTCCTCCCAGAACGTCGCATACGTCGAAGAGTGCTTGAGCAAAGCGTCCCGAATGGCGTCGCGCACCATGATGGACCATCCGTTGCGGTACCAGAGCCAAGTCTCCATCTGAGATGTGCTCAGACCGCTCTTGACCACATCCATATTGCCGGGGCCCTTGCCGCCCCTGAGGTACGCTGCCAAGTTGAAGTGGTAGCTCGTGCCGATATCGTCGTAGGTGCTGATGGCATCACCCTCGGCGTCCGGGTCGCCCCAATCACGCTGGAACGAGTGCTTGTCTGACTTACACCTCAGAACCGGGACCTCTGTGCGTTTGATGATGTTGCCGGAGGGGTCCCGGACGTCCGGTTCGGGCTCATTGCCCAGGAGGTACACATTCAACGGGCGGTTCCCAACCTCGTGGTAAAAAGTGGGGTCATGTTCGCGCCAGTAGTCATGGGTTGTCTTCCCCCCGTAGGACCAGCTACAAACCCCGCGGGCGCCCCCCTCCTCCACCTTGTACTGGAACGGGAAATTATCGTTGGAATCCATCAGGTAGAGGGTCGTGGATTGGATCGTCGAGCGTTCGTTCGCCAGGCAGTCGACGATTTTGGCTTGCTCTTTCGCTCGGCTCAAAGAAGGCAGCAGGATCGAGATCAATAGGGCGATAATCGCCACCACAACCAACAACTCGATCAGCGTGAAGCCTCCTCGGGCCCTGACAGATGTACTTTTCATTTCTTTGGCTCCTGCGATGCCAGATGTAACGGTTCCGTTAGACGTGTCAGCACTTCCATCCCCGAAACCGTTCCTGAGCAGCCCGGGCGCTGGCAACCGCCTCACACTGCTTACCCGGCTCAAACTTAACCGTAATAGCGGACTGAACCGGGAGCACGAAAAATCCACTATTACACGCCAGCGACCATCGTGTCAAGCACGAGGGCCTTCAAACTATAGCGCTAATCACGCTTCTGCTGTCCGTCGCCGTGCACGCGGACTTCCGCTGCGGACCGCGGCAAGAAATGGCAACACCGCTCCACATCAGACCTTTCCCGTTCCAGAAGGCGCGTTGACGCTCTTCAGGCACGGCCATAACCATACCTGTTATAAAAGCGGAACTCGGGTCCGGCACTCACGCGAAAAATAAGCTTTTTTTTTGAGAGGGAGGTGAGGGCGGGGACGGTTTCCGAAACTTATTGAGAGCGGCCTATCAATACGTCGCGCGGCAAGCTGTTTGCCAGAGACGCCCCTTCCAGAGCTGGTGCTGGCAGTTCGTTGAAAAATGGGACTGGAATGCTCTAGTGCTGCGTTTCATGAGTGTCGTGACAATGGAGAGACGCGAGCACTCCGAAGAGCCGCGGGCCTGAAGCCCGCGCGGTCGTTCGCGACCTATTGCGTCCCTATCACCTTCCCACGTTCCCCCCTTCCCACGTTCCCACCTTCCCACCTTCCCACGCTCCCACGTTCCCACGTTCCCACGTTCCCACGTCCCCACGTTCCCACGTTCCCACGTTCCCACGTTCTTCAGCCCGCGCTCTTCTTCACGGGACCTCTACATGATCAAGCACGTGGCGGACCACGTCGTCGCTCGTTTTCTCCTCGGCCTCGGCTTCGTAGCTGACAATCACTCGGTGACGAAGAACGTCGGGGGCGATGTCCTTGACGTCTTGCGGCGTGACGTAGCCGCGGCCGGAAAGGAACGCGAGCGCACGGGCACCCCGGGCGAGATAGATGGTCGCTCGGGGGGAAGCCCCATACTCGATCCAGTCGCCCACCTGGAGGCCGAACTCGGCGGGTACACGCGTGGCGTGGACGAGTGTGACAATGTAGTCCTTGACCTTGTCGTCCACGTAGATGTCGTCCAGGACTCGGCGAGCCTCAAGCACCTGCCGCGGCTCGAGCGTCTCCCCGACCCGGGGCGTGCCGTGTTGCGGGCCCATGCGATCGAGAATCACCCGCTCCTCGTCGCGGGATGGGTAATCGACCAGCAGCTTCAGCATGAAGCGGTCCACCTGCGCTTCCGGGAGCGGGTAGGTCCCTTCCTGCTCGATTGGATTCTGCGTGGCGAGCACCAGGAACGGCTCATCCAGTGCAAAAGTCTGGTCGCCGATGGTCACCTGACGCTCCTGCATGGCTTCGAGCAAGGCACTCTGTACCTTGGCGGGGGCACGGTTGATCTCGTCGGCCAGCAC
>JAGMDK010000043.1 GCA_023128695.1 Phycisphaerae bacterium | reverse complement strand
ACCCACTTTCCTGACGCCCACCCTCTCGAATTTCCGGCCTCCGACAGGGGTTGTGGAATCTGCGGGATTTGAATATAATGCAAGGCTCGACTT
Source organism: Phycisphaerae bacterium (assembly GCA_023128695.1). Lineage (GTDB taxonomy): Bacteria > Planctomycetota > Phycisphaerae > UBA1845 > Fen-1342 > JAGMDK01. The sequence continues at coordinate 6,083 of JAGMDK010000043.1, read as the reverse complement.
ACTAACTAGGATGATTGATCAATGGCAGCAACAACGAAACAGAAGACACATAAGGGGCTCCGCAAGCGGGTGAAGGTGTCGGCCCGAGGCAAGGTGCGGTACAAGAAGTCGTTCGCCGGCCACCTGATGAGTGGCAAGTCGGGCCGCCGCCGCCAACGGCTGCGCCGCAAGACTGCGTTGGAGGGCGCGGTCGCGGCTAACGTAAAGCGTGCCCTGGGCGGATGATTACCCCGGCCCCGGAAGGAGAATAAACCATGCCCCGCGTGCGAAGCGGTCATGCTACCCGTCGTCGTCGCAAACGCGTGCTGAAAGCCGCCAAGGGCTATCGCGCCTCGCGCAGCAAGTTATTCAAAACGGCCAAGCAGACGGTCATCAAGGCCGGTCAATACGCCTACCGTGATCGCCGCGCTCGCAAACGCGATTTCCGCGCCCTGTGGATCATCCGCGTCAGCGCGGCCAGCGACGCCCGCGGGATTTCATACAGCAAATTCATGGGCGGGCTCAAGAAGGCCGGCGTGTTCCTGAATCGCAAGATGCTCAGCGAGGTGGCGATCGCCGACCCGGCCGCGTTCGACAAATTGGTCGATCTGGCCAAGTCGGGGACGATGGCCGCCGCCTAGTACCGCGTTTCATAAATAGTGCGACGATCTCGAATAGTGCGACGATCTTGTTGTCCCGAAGAGCCGCGGCACGTCAGTGATGTGTGAATCAGACGACCCGGATTCTCAACTGCTAATCGCCCACGTTTCCACGCGGGACGCGGCCCGGATCGCGATCAAGCGCAAGCCGGCTCCAGGGGGCACGCCGGTGATATTCCTCCACGGCTTGGCGGTGAACGCCGACCTGTGGGACCTGCCGGACGTGCGGGGAGCAGGCTACGCCTATCGCAGCCTGGCGAAGGTGCTGCACGAAACGGGTTACGACATCTGGCTGGTCAACCTCCGCGGTCACGGCGCCCCGCGGATGTTGAGCGAGCCGCCCCCCGGGCAAACCGATTGGTGCGTGGATCATTTCATCCTCTACGACCTGCCGGCCGTCGTGGATCACGTGGCGGCTGAAACCGGGCTGCGGCCGTTCGTGATCGGGGCCAGCATGGGCTCGATGACACTCGCCGGGTATGTCCAGGGCGCCCGTTTGGTTGGGGCCGGGGCGGAGGCCCACCTCGAGGCCGAACCGGAGACGGCCCGCGCCCGGCAAGAGAAGTTGGCCGGCTGTGTATTCGTCGAGTTGCCCGCAAAACTGCGTTGGCCGGACTCTCTGTACGACCAAGACGGCCGCCTCCAGTGGCGTGTGCTGCTGCGGGACTGGTGGCGGAGCGACGAAGAGGTCAACCACTCGTTCGAGATGCTCTCCCGCTGGGGCTGGCTCCAGGCCCTGCTGGCGGCCGTCGGCGAAGTGCCCCTGACCTGGCTCGGCGGCGAGGACGAAGACCAGCCGTGGTACCGCAAGCTCCCCAAATCGCTCGCCGACGGGGTGGCGCAGGTCGAGCGGGCGGTGATGCAGGCGATGTTGCAGATGGTGGGGACATTCACCGGCGAGTCGAACCATCGCGCGGAGGTCTTGCTGCACGGCCGCCGCTACATCATGGACCACATGAAGGCGGGGGTCCTCAAGCAGATGGCCAAGTGCGTGCGGGAGGGGGTGTTTGTCAGTGCCCTGGGGTCGCCGGACCACGTGTATTCCGATCATTACGAACTGGTCGAGCTGCCGACGCTGGTGCTGCACGGCGGGCGGGACCGGATCGCCAACGCCGACGTGACGCGGACGGCGTTCTTCGAGCGTATCCGCTCCGCCGACAAGGAATTCCTGCTCTACGAAGACCTCGCCCATGGTGAAATCGAGGCGGCGCCGGGGTCGTGCCGGCGGATCTTTCCCACCATCGTGGCGTGGCTGAACGCCAGGAATCGGCCACAGTCGTGAGATGGTATTTTCGCACCAGCGCAATTTAAAATCCGCAATCCGCAATCCGCAATCGTCAATCGGGGGGTGGCCCGCGTTCTTCCGACCGTGGGGGCTCGATTTTTCCCCGTGGCTTAGTCTATGATTGGAATGTAGCAAACAAAGCCGCTGGGGGAGATGAAATCGTGAACCCACGTTGAGACAACGTGGGGCACCCGGGCAAGATGCCGGTGCCACAAAGGAGAACCACGTGACGACGACACCCGACACCTGGTCTCTCGTCGAAACCGCCTTTGATGTCCGGAATAATCGGCACTACGAAAGTCTGCTGGCGATCGGCAGCGGCCCGCTTCAGCAGCGCGCCGCGCTGGAAGAAGGGTTGCGCGACGATCCGCAAGACGTCGATTACCTCCGCGTCATAGGAGATATCACCGCCGATGAATCTCCTAGGTTTAAGAGCCGGGTCGGGACGTACCTGCCTGGGGTCAGCGGGCCTCACCCCACCTGCCGCGATCAGATGATCAACCTGCCCGCCATTCACGGGCTGATCATTTTCGCCGCTGGCGAGCGGCTCGACCTGGAGCACGGCCGCATCAGCAACTACATCCGGCGGCTCGACCTGCGCACCGGGCGTCTGACCCGCTCATTCGTCTGGCAAACACAGGCGGGTGCCGCGGTACGGGTATGCTTCGAGCGTTTCATCAGCGCCCAACGCCGACACGTGATGGCGCTGCGGTGCAGCGTGGAACACGTAGACGGCCCGCCGGCCGAACTGCGTTTCATCGGAGCGCTCGATGCCGAAGTGCGAACAAATGGGTTCGACCATTTTACGTCGATTGACATCACCGGCGAGCACGAGCCGATCACGCTGGCGGTACGCACGAACTCCGGCATCGACGTGGCCGCCGCGGCCCTGGTGACCTGCGACCGGAGCGTGCTGTGGAACGTCGATCTCGAGGCCCGCTGGGTGGGGTTGTCGGGGACCTGTATTCTCGACCCCGGACAGACGGTGCGAGTCAGCAAGTTCGCGGCGATGACATCCTCGCACCACGTGGCCGGCTCGCCGCTGGACGCCGCTCGCAATCTGGCCTGGGAAGCGGCGACGACCGGGTTCGATCGCTTGGCGGCGGAATCCGACGCGGTCTGGCGGGAGCGCTGGGACAAAACGGATGTGGTGATCGAAGGCGACCCGGCCGGCCAGCTCGCGCTGCGGGTATCGCTGTACCACATGTTGCGAGCCGTCGTGGAGGACGATCCGCGCTGTGCGATCGACGCCGAGGCTGCCGCCGGCGAAGCCTATTGCGGGCGCTACTTCTGGGACACCGAAATCTTCATGCTGCCGCTGTTCCTCTATACGCGGCCCGAGGTCGGCCTGACCCTCGCCCGTTTTCGCGTCGCGACTCTCGACGGAGCCCGGCGTAATGCGGAGCGCTCCGGCTACCCGGGGGCACGCTATGCCTGGGAGAGTTCCCCCAGCGGCGACGAGAACTGCCCCAACCGGCACTGCGCCGACCACGAGGTGCACGTCACCGCCGACGTGGCCTACGGGCTGTGGCACGCCCACCTGGCCAACCCCGACGACCTCCGGTTTTTGCAAGACGTTACCGAGGTGCTGATCGAGACGGCCCGATACTGGTGCCGGCGGGTTTCGTATACCTCGACGCGCGACCAATACGAGTTGCTGATGGTCATGGGGCCCGACGAATACACGCCGTTCAGCCGAAACAACGCCTACACCAACCGCCTGGTGGCGTTCGCGCTCTCGCTGGCGTCGTTCGCCTGGCAAAAGCTGGAGCGGCTCGACGCCGACGCGGTCGCTGTAGCGTCCGGCCTCCGTGCCGGACGATGTGCGGAGCTGGGCGACAAACTCCAACTCGCGGACGGCGAACTCGCCCGCTTCGCCGATGTCGCCGGCAAGCTACGGCTGCCCTACGACGAAAGCCGGCGGCTGGTGCTCCAGTCCGACGACTTCTTCGATCAAGAGCCGCTCGATTTTGAGCGCTGCTGGCCCGACCGCGCGCGGCGTCTGGAGGCCTGCGTCGCCCAGGAGCGGCTATATCGCAGTCGCGTGCTCAAGCAGGCGGACGTCGTGCAGCTCATGGCCCTGTTTCCGCACGAGTTCGACGCCGAGCAGATGCGTGTGGCGTACGAGACCTACGAGCCGCTGACGTCGCACGACTCGAGCCTGAGCCGCCCGATGCACGCCGTCGTCGCGGCCCGGATCGGCAAACACGACGAGGCGCTGCGGCTGTGGCGGCAATCCGTCGGGCTCGATCTCGCTGTAGCGTCCGGCCCCCGTAGCGGACGAAGTGATGTAGCGGACGGTATCCACGCGGCGTGTGCGGGCGCGAACTGGCAGGCCGCCATCCTCGGCTTCGCCGGGCTGCGGACGCGGATGCAGTCTGAAATCCTGCACCTCGATCCGCATCTGCCGGCGAGTTGGACCGCCCTGCGTTTCCCGCTGGTCTGGGACGGCCAGCCGCTATTCATCAGCATTGAAGGAAGCCGCGTCACGATCGAGCACCGCGGGCGGAAGCCGCTCGACGCGCACATTTGCGGTCAGCGGTGCACTTTGAAACCCAGCCAGAGCTGTAGCGTCCGGCCCCCGTGCCGGCCGAAGCTGTAGCGACCGGGCTCCGTACCGGCCGCTACATTATCCAGCCGGCGTCGGCTTTTGCGGCGGATTGCTAGAGCCGTTTCAGAAAACATCTGGCGTCCGTTGGGAGGGCGAGGCTCCTGCCGAGCCGCGGCTCGCCGGGAGGCTCGCCCTCCCAATGCGACGGACTTTTACTGAAATTGCTCTAGCACATTCTCAAGTCCGCTTGCCGCCGAGGACTTGCCGATACACTTGCAACACCGCCTGCACCGTCGCCCGCGGGTCGAGGTTCTCGCGGGCCCAGGCCGCGGCCCGTTCGCCGAGCGCCCGGCGGGCATTTTCGTCTGTACGAAGCGTCAGCAGCGCCTCGGCGAAACAGCGCGGCTCGTCGCCGCCGACCAGCCGCAGGCGTTCGCCGCTGGTGCGTGAATCCTTTCTCGCACCGGCTAGCTCGCGCAAGGCCGGTATATCACTCGCCACGATCGGCAGGCCGCACGCCATCGCTTCGAGCACGGCATTGGGCATGCCCTCGGTCAAGGAAGGAAACAGGAACGCGTCCGCGGCCGACAGAATCGGACCCACGTCGTCGCGCCAACCCAACAAGTGCACGGCCGGACCCGCCGGGCTGAGGCGTAGTATTTGTTCCAGCCGCGTGCGCTCCGGTCCGTCGCCGACGAGGAGGAAACGCGACGGCACGTATGGCTGGTGCAAGAATCCTTTCCATGGCTGGTGCGAGAATCCTTTCTCGCACCCCATGATCTCGGCGCATTTGACGAGCAGGTCGAGCCGTTTGACCGGGTCGAGCCGCCCGACCCAAGCCACGACGAATTCGTGCTCCGGAATGCCGAGCGCTTTTCGCGCCGCCGACCGATCCCCCTGGCTGGTGCGAGAATCCTTTCTCGCACCCCGCGGCGGCGCATCCAACGACGGCGGCACAATGTGTACACGCCGCCGCGGCACGCCGAACGTTCGCACGACGTGCTCGGCCAGTGCGGCACTGTTGACGATGTGCCCCTGGTCCAGCCGGGCGCTGGCGCGTTCCAACATCCGGTGCCAACGCCGCTCGACCTCGATCGTCGCCGTGGACGAGACGACCGGAACGCGCTGCATCAGCCCCATCAGCCGGGCGGCGACATTGGCGTGTGTCAGCGTGGAGTGGATCAGGTCGGGCCGGATTCGCCGCACGTGTCGGTAGAGGCGCTGAAGGGTCATGGCTGGTGCGAGAATCCTTTCTCGCACCCCCGTGACTCGCGCAAGGCAGGCAAAGGTTGGAATGCCCGCGGCTGCCAACTCCGCGCTGACCGGCCCGGGCGGCGCGAGACAACCGGCGAAGACCTCCACGCCGGCTGCGTGCAGCCCACGCGCCAGCCGGGCGATGCGCAAGGGCGTGCCGCCGTGCTCCAGGTCCGTGACCAGCAGCATCACACGCATGGGGAAGACCTTACTAGAAACTAGAGACTAGAAACTAGAAATTGGAAACGTTCCCACGTTGTCAACTTGTCTCCTTCGTCCGGCACGGGGGCCGGACGCTACGTTCCGTGACCAGCAACATCACGCGCAGGGGCCATATCACCGGCTGGAAGCCGGT